>JAJZEY010000209.1 GCA_021805585.1 Planctomycetota bacterium | reverse complement strand
TGTTTTTGTAAACAGCGTGGCAGTCACGTTCGGTCTGCGGAATCAGGGGCAAAAACGTCGTATCATGAATCAGGTGCTGGCTAAAATAAAGGGAGCCGGATACAACAACTTTCAACTGGGATTGCCCGGCAATCTGATTCCGGTGGCCGCGGATGATTACAACGTCACCTCGCCACGCTGGGGCGGTGGCGGTATCCGGGGGTTCCAAAAATACGAAAATGCGGGGGCCACCGCCTGTTTCTGTTATTTCACCATACAGGCCCTTTTTGAACTTGGCCGCGTCTCCGAAGCCCGCCGGATACTCTATCCCATGCTGGAAAGTTTTGAAGCCGGAACGTTTCAGGGCAAAGGCCCGGACGGCATGAGCAAAGACTGGAAAACATGGTCCGGAAAATGCTATGGTTATGAAGGCTTTCTGGTGGATGGATATTTGACTTTGCTGGCGGTATTGGCGGATCGCGGCGCAACGCCGCGGTAAACGCGCAGCCGAGTCGTTCAACGGCGGGCGGCCCGCCGCGTTTCTTTGCGCCTTAAAACAATATTTCCGCGCTGCTGAATATTGCCCGTCCGCATCGCGGCATTATCATTGGCAAGCGTGTGACGTACGTTCCGGCAGGCTCCAGTCGCATGATTCGTAAAAAGTTTCATCAGCCAGTTTTTTGGGGTGCCAACGAATGTCGTACCGAACATGCAACTTTTTCCCCGAAACAAGGCCGCCTTTCGCATCTGTTATTCGTCGCCGGTTTCGATGGTCGGTATGGGGTGCCGCCATTGCGCTGCTGGCAGCGGCTAATGTGCCGGGTCTGGCGCGTTTACTGTACGCGCGGATTCCTTCTGAATCGGGTCGGCGGACCACCTTATTTTGTCAGGCGGCGCTCGGACAACTGCGTGACGTGCGCGTCGCCCACGGCATTCCCGGATCAGGGGCGGCCGGATATGTGACCGGGTTTACGCGCCCGGATTCCCGTGTAGTCATGCATATCCAGGCGGCAGGCGGTTTATACCAGGCGGTGATTCGCTATAATTCGCCCGCACAAAAGGGATTCGTGCTGACCCTGAACGGAGAACAGTATTCCGGAATGTTCCCACCGTCCGGTCGCGGTTTTCGCGACTATCAAGCCGGACTGGTGGAATTGAAAACCGGTGCTAATACGGTTTGGGTAGGCGGCGGATGGGACTATTACAATATTGACCGGGTCAAATTTATTCCGGCCTATGCGGCACCCCGGCCGGGGCGGGTTTCACCGGTCTTATGCGATCCGGACGCCACACCCCAGGCCCGTGCTTTAATGCGCCATCTGGCCGCCGGTTTTGGCCGAAGGATGTTGCTGGGAACTTACAGTACGCATGACGCAGCCTATGACCGCAGTGTCACCGGAGTTTCACCGTCCATTATCGGCGGGGATTTAATCAATTATTCGCCCAGCCGTTTGGCACGCGGCCAGCCGGTGGACCACGAATCTTCGCGAATGATCCGCATGGCGCGGAAAGGTTACATTGTCACCCTTTCATGGCATTGGAATGATCCCACCGGCCTGATCGACCACGATTATACGAATGCCGCCGGCAAGCTGGTGCATGCGCATTGGTGGTTTGGGTTTTATACCAAATCCACCACTTTTAACCTTGCGAATGTTCTGGCACATCCCAACGGCAGGGATTACAAATTAATGATCAGCAATATCGATGCAATCGCCGTGCAACTGCTTAAATTCCAACGCGCGGGAATTCCCGTGCTCTGGCGGCCTTTGCATGAAGCTTCCGGCGGACGGTTCTGGTGGGGGGCGCATGGGCCGGGGCCTTTTAAGAAATTGTGGCGATTGCTATATCGGCGGCTGACTTATCACTTCCATTTGCACAATCTGATTTGGGTTTATACCAGCGGTGGAACTGGAAAATGGTTTTCGGGAAATCAGTATGTCGATATAGTCGGCGTGGACCAGTATCCGAAAGACACTCGCGATCCGTTGGTTCGTCTGTGGAACAATTGCCGCCGCAATTTTCCCCATAAACTGCTTGCCGTCAGCGAATATGGCGGCGTTGTGGACGCGCAGCGCGAATTCAAATTCGGCGTGTACTGGGACTACGCCGTCAGCTGGTCGGGCTATACGCGGCCGAATCATACCGCGCGACACAGGTTGCAGCGGATTTACCATCAGTCGGTGGTCTGGACGCATGCCCAGGTGAAACACTGGGGTTATTGACCGCACCTCATAAAGGCCGGAATCGCCGGTATTTAGACCGGCGGCGCGCCTTGTAGCTGCCCTGATTGGCGGAAAGTCGTCGGCTTGATTTCCCCGGATTCCGCGAATCGTTCCACGCCCGGAAATCGCGCGTGGCCGATAAATTCGCACGATTAAAGTACGGCAATGTCTAAATTGATCGCTATGGTCCCATACCACGGATGCATATAAAGAACATTATCCGCCAATAATGTTGGTCTGGTCCTGCACCGTGGCTTCGTCATGGGCGGATTCTTCGCCGGATTTTGCTGGAAGATTGCTGGGGCGCTGATGCTTTTTACGGCCATTCAGGCAGGCGTCCATCTGGCGGAGCGCCTGTTTAATGCGCAGGTCGTTTTCCACCAGGGCAATCCGTACAAAGCCTTCGCCGTTTTCGCCGAAGCCGCGGCCGGGGGCCACGGCCACATCGGCCTCTTCCAGAAGGCGCAAGGAAAAATCAATGGTGCCTTGTCCCATTAAATGTTTGTCGGCCACCCTGGCCCAGACAAACATGCTGGCGCGCGGCGATTCAACTTCCCAACCGAGCTTGCGCAGGCCGGTTACCAGAACATCGCGGCGCTTCTGGTAAATGGCAGCCTGGCTTTTTACGAAATCGTCACCCTTGCGCAGGGCCAGAATGCTGGCGACCTGAATTGGTGCGAAATGGCCATAGTCATAATATCCCTTGATGGTGGAAAGCGCGCGAACCATTTCGGCGTTGCCGCAACAGAAGCCGACGCGCCAGCCCGCCATATTATAAGGTTTGCTCATGGTGGTGAATTCGACACCGACTTCTTTGGCACCGGGGGTGGCCAGAAAGGATGGGGCCTGATAGCTGTCAAAGCAGGTTTCGCCATAAGCAAAGTCGCTGATGACCAGGACGTTGTATTTGCGGGCCAGCGCGACGACCTGCTGATAGAACAAAGGTTCGACCGTCATGGAAGACGGGTTGTGGGGATAATTGAAAATCAGCAGTTTCGGCCGCGGATACAGGTTCTTCAGGACATGTTCAATGCGGGCCAGAAAGGCTTCATCATTGCCCAGGGGAACACTGATGACATTGGCACCAGCCAGGGCGACGGCGTACATGTGAATGGGATAGGCCGGATCGCCTACCACAACGGTATCGCCGGCACCCAGCAGGGCCAGCATAAGGTGCGAGAACCCTTCCTTGGAACCAATGGTGGCGACCACTTCTGTTTCCGGGTCCAGCTCCACGCCGTAGCGGCGTTTGTATTTCATTGCCACTTCGCGACGCAGGTTGTAAAGCCCGACACTGACCGAATAGCGATGGTTGCGCGCATCGTGGGCGGCTTGCACCATTTTTTCAACGACAAAATCAGGCGAGGGGTCAATCGGGTTACCGATTCCCAGATCGATGACATCATGCCCGGCGCGGCGTTTGGCCGCCTTCAGGGCGTTGATCCGTGCGAACAGATAGGGGGGCAGACGCTTGATGCGCGTTGAAACTTCAATATTAAATGGCGTGTCGTTTCCACCAGCCATGGCAGTATAACCTCAAAGAAAACACCG
>JAJZEY010000167.1 GCA_021805585.1 Planctomycetota bacterium | reverse complement strand
GTATCGCATCGATTAGCGGTTGCCTATTGTTGATTTCCATGTTCGCAAAGCGGCTGGATCGTTCGCCCAGGCGCGATGCATAAAGTGCTGTCCCGGTGTCCGCGACCCCGACAGCCGCACGGCAGGAATTTCCCGCCCGAGAGCGGGCGTAAGTCGCCGAAATTTTTCCACCTATTGCCATAATTTAATATCAATTAACCGTCTGATAACTACCATATCATCCCCTGTAATAATTGCCAGCACCTTCACGATCGGCTGGGCCGCTACACGCCTCCAGATAAGGGCAGGCCATTTTGTTTGGCCCCGCGACGCGTGAATGAATCGCACCGGCATGCTCCCCCTGATTTTACCAACCTACCCCTTCGCTGTTTTTAACGCGGCACGCAAAACATCGTGGATATACTCATACTGCCGGTCAGCCAGCATCAGTTCAATGTCCTTTACCACAGTCTCGTCGGCGCAAAGGACCAGATTGCCATAAATGAATAATGGGTTGGATTTGGTCGACTCAAATAACTGTTTCTTCCATTCAGGCTCCGGCTCCTTGGATCGCCTGCGGTGCCTCTGCTTGATGGACTTCAATATCTTCGCCGGCTCCATATACCTCCCGCCGCTGGCCTTCCATTTGTCCAGCCATGGCGGGGGTGCATCCAGGCATTTCTGTAACTGAAAAATTCCGGTTAATCGCGCGGACCGGATAATCCGCCGCATCGGCTCATCGACGAAGATATCCGTCGTTCGACCAACAACCGTTTCAGACCATATATCAGGCCCAATCATAAAGGGATGCCGGTCCGGTAAGTCCATGGCACTCGTCGATGGGCATCCCAATGTCGATTTGACGCGGCCGCACTGTTTGCACCGCTCATCCAGCCAGAGCATGCACTTTCCCATGTCCGTTTTCGCCATCGGGTTCGGCCAGAGCAGAAAATAATGAGGGTCCCCCGGCAGCGGGATGAGGTCCACTCCCCAGGCCTTGCTCTCACGGATCACATCCGCCGCGCGGGCACTGCAGCACAACGGCCCGTCGAAGCAATCCACAAAATCCGTTTTTGCTTTGATCTTTATTTCCGGGTCCAGGCCCCGGGCCAAGGCCTTGAATTCATCAATTTTCCAGCAGGCCGGGCAATAGAAATCCCGGTACATATCCCGCGGAACACGTTTCCCTATTCCGGTCGCCCACAATGGCGCGCCGCCCGTGAATTGAATTTCCATAGCTTTATCCGGATTCTGGAAACGAAAAAAGATAGTGTTTTCATGGGGTTGATCCGCCGGGATTAACCAGAAATATTTCATTCAATCCCTCCATTTGATTCCATCCATTGGATTTCCCGCTCAAAGTTCTGCAGGTATTTTCCACCCTTCCAGGTAGCCATAAATTGACGAACCATCGCCACGCGCTCCGCGGGCGACCACAGTTTCATCGCAATTTTCCGTGATAGATTGCTGCGGCCCAAGTTGTAGCTGACGCCACCGGCACCTTCTTTTGCCGCGCCGGACAAGAACGCATTGATTTCCGCGTGGAACGCTGTATGTTCTTCCTCGCTTAGCAATGTCAGAACTTTGTTTCCGTAGGGGACGGTGCTGCCAAGCCGCCGGGGGAAGAAATGGGCGTAGCCCGCGCATTCATTATGCACCCACACCGCATCAAGCAACGAGCTTGACGCATCCGCACCGGCCCCGGCGTTGTCGCCAAACCCCTCCACAAAATACGTGTGGTCATCGGCTACCGTAAAATTATATACCAACACGCCTTGGGTTTCAGCAACACTGGTTGTGCCAAGCACCGTTTCCGTCTGGCCGTCCGGGGTGGACAGCGTTTCCCCCGCCAATAAATCATCCGCACTTACCCAACCCTGGCCTTTTTAAGACCGCTTCGGCACCTGTTCCCTATTATATTGCTCTTCGATCTCTTTCATGGCGTGCCAGATTGGATCGTCAGGGAAGGGAATAACATTTGCCGCAGCCGACCTTTCCCGTAGACACCTGACGAAATCAGCTTCCAGACCGCCTTGCGTCGTTAGGGCCGTAATATCGGCCCCCTGCCGCGACAGCTCACGGAGTATCCGTGGGTGGGCGGCCATTGCTCTTAATCCGACCAATCGATCCACCACGTTCGACCCCAATAGGGATAGCTGGTTCGATTGCGGCGAAAGCCGAATTAATTGGGCTGGCGTTTCCGGGTCCGCGCACCCGAATCTGCCGGTCCAAAGAAATATGGTATCGGTGACCATGTGGGCGGATTCCGCCGCAACATCATATCCCGCACCGTGGCAGACCGCGACCGCGCCTGCAACCGCGGCTACGGCGTTCAGGCAATAACTGGTGCTTCGCTCGGTATGTTTCTCGGTGTCGGGGGCTAACTGCTCGAGATTTGAATAAGTGGTGTCAAACGCCTGCTCCAATCCTCTTGGCGAGGTTATCCAATTCCAGACCTGGTCCAGGCTGTCCCGCACTGTTCTGTCGGTTGGCAGGCCAGCTTCCGTCTGGAAATGATTCACCCAGGGCATTAATCGCTCGGCGCAACAAGCGGCAAAGCAGGCAAGGCGCTTCTGGTCGAGGTCAAGCAACGCGGCCGCCAACATTTCCGCATACCGCCGATCATAATGAAGGATACATGCCTGGTCGTCCAATTTGCTCACGGTATGCTTAACCCCCTTGCAACGATTTGACCCGCGCATTCCTCACAGAATTTCCGGCTCGCGCCCACTGCAATAATATCTGAGTATCCCTGGGACTCTAAATATGCGATAGCCTTTTGCTCAGCATGCGTTCCCTCCGGCCCGGTCGCGACATCCTCAAAAAGCGTGAGCGCGGCTTTTTGCTCCGAGCGCAACCCGCTTTCGGATGTTGCGACGACAGTCCTTATCGCTCCAACCGCGTTCCTCCCCACGACCACAGCGACCGTTGTCATACGGCGCGTAACTGCCGACTTCGCCAAGCTCCAAAGCCGGTTCGCGCGGTCGGCCAAATCCTCACCGCCAACCGTGAACGCCCCCCGCACAATTGTTATGCACCCACACCGCATCAAGCAACGAGCTTGACGCATCCGCACCGGCCCCGGCCCCGGCGGTGTCGCCAAACCCCTCCACAAAATACGTGTGGTCATCGGCGGCAACGGACTGAAGCGATTATTTAATTTTCAATGCGGCTGATTATCGCAGCATGCGAAGCCGGCGTAAAGGTGACGAACTCACCAATCGCCCAACGCCCGCGGCGGCACGCCTATGTCGCCTTCCGCTGGCAGCTGTCCCGTGCCCCACCGCCAATCCGTGGAAAGACTGATTTCCAGCGTTTCCAGCGTTTCCGGAACCGCCTTTCGCCGATGGGACGGCACTTTGGCAAGCGCCTCTTTGTCTTTTGAGAAAACCAGCAACGCGGACTGCCCGCAGAATTCACCGCCCAGCCAGCCAAGATGATCTTTTAAGAATGGCATCGCAGCCAAGGCATCTGCCGCCAGCATGCTACCCTTCAGCGGCAAGCCACACATTATGGCACGACCCGAGAATTCCGCGATACCCTTGCACCATTCCCCAGAATGCTCGAATCGGAAATAGCACCCCAGGCTATATACCAATTTTCGCTGCAGGTCCACCGAAACAGCTATTCCGATTGAATCATAGACATAGCTGCGGCGAGTGTCCGGTTTTTCCCACGGGTCGCGATCAAATCCCCACCTTCGCGGAACGGCCTCCAAAATGGAGTTAAGATACTCCAGCGGGACCGGCCCTGAGATGGTGGTGCCCAGCAAGCGAA
>JAJZEY010000034.1:1976-3758 GCA_021805585.1 Planctomycetota bacterium | reverse complement strand
GCGAATGCAAGGAGCCGCCAGCGGCGGCCGGGCGTTATAACAGGAATGCCCGCAAGCTGTCGTCGGGACGCGTCGGCGGGCAGAGCCAGCAGGTTCAGAAGTGTTTTGTTGGCAAAACAGGCGTTGCCACGGCTGTCGAGCACGAGCACCAGCAGGCCCGGTGAATCAATCACGGCGGCCGCCAGAAAGGCGTCCATCGGCATTCCGCGCCGTGGGCAGCCAGAGTTGTTTTTATGGTCTACCGACATATGTTCAAATTTCCACCTCATGGCCGCAGGCTGCCGAACGGTACACACCGTCAATCATTTCCTGAATCGCCAGGCCGGCTTCTCCGGATGCCATCAGGGGAACATCATAGAGACAGGCATCGACAAAATTGCGGAGTTTTGCGCTGATGAGTCCGGCAAAATCGCCATTGGGCAGAAAGGCGGGCGTAATGTTTACCATGGTGCCGGCGGAATCGGTGTAAATGGTGGGCGGGTCCCATCCGCCGCCACCGCGCGGTCCCATGAACGAAAAGTTCCAGATATCCGCGGCAATATGCGCCGCAAAGGAAGCCTCTATCTGCATGACCGACCCGTTTTGGAACCGGACTTGTCCAATGGCCAGGTCCTCTACGTTATAGGTGGTGTGGTCCCAGTTGGGCCACATGCTGGCCACATTGCCCGGCTTATGACCAATATATGTCCATATATTTCCAGAAGCCGACACCGGTTTCGGTGAACCCATGACATAATGAGCCATTTCCATGACGTGAACACCCAGGTCGATCATCGGTCCGCCGCCCTGAAGTTCCTTTTGTCCAAAAACACCCCAGTTGGGAATGCCGCGACGTCGCAGAGCCTGGCATTTGACAAACATGACTTCGCCAAATTGTCCGCTATCCCGCGCGCGGGCCAGCATTTGGGTATTCGGATGGTGTCGGTACTGAAAGCCGACGGCCAGTTTCCGGCCGCTCGCTTTTGCGGCATCCAGCATCTGGCGGCATTCAATCGGGTTCATTGCCATGGGCTTTTCGGTAATGACATCGGCACCGGCCTGAAGTGCCGCAATGGCAATCGGCGCATGCAGGGCGTTGGGTGTGCAAATGGACACCGCAGCCGGTTTAACGCGAGCCAGCATAGTCTGAAAATCTTCATAAAGATCTGTCACGCCGAATTTTTGCTTCATAATCTGCAGACGCCGTGGTTTGATATCCACACCGGCTACCAGTTCCACATCCGGCATGGCTTTTAGAGCTGGAATATGGAGTTCACTTATGCCTCCGCAGCCAATAATGGCGACCCTGAGTGTTTTCCGATTTTGGCGATCCGGTGAGGCTGGAATATCGCGTCCGAGCGACTCGGTTGAAACGCTGCTGTCGACCATACGGCTCCCTGAACATCAAAAAGGCTTGAACATGAGCGCTGCCTGGACTTAATGGGTCCGCACAATCTGAACATAATACGCATCGCCCCACACGCTGTCGTGTTTGCGCTTAATTCCGGGCACCAGCCGGCCGATCGCAATGACCCGCCGCCGGAACGCCAAGGCACGCCGGCCACCACGATGTTTAAAGCCGCGCACGCTTACCACCTCGGCCAGATTATTGGTTCCCGTTTCAATGCTGACGCTTACGCCATGATGTGCAATAAAACGCGCGGCCGTGCGGGCGTATTGCGGCTGGGTGGTCAGTATCACCAGATACCAATGGTCCGCCAGGCGGGGGACGTTCGCCGCAGGAACAATCTTTCCGACCCTGGCTTTTGGCCGCGGCGCCGGATTAGCGATGGGATTGGCGAT
>JAJZEY010000034.1:0-1966 GCA_021805585.1 Planctomycetota bacterium | reverse complement strand
GGAAGAGGGCAAATTGTTCGCCGGAGATTGTGGTACAGCGGGAATAAGGGTGCTGCTATTGCCGCCGGGTTGAATCGCTGCTGGCACATTTGCATTTGAATCGTTGAAGGAAGTGCCCGTGGTACGATCGTCTGGTGCGGCGGACCGGCGTGTGGCCAGAATGATAAGCCCGGCAATCAGAAGAAATATGAAAAAGAACAATGCAAACAGCAGCCACGGGCGGAATTTGGCGACCAGTACATCCAGTAGAACCGGATTGTCCATGCCGGTGCGCCCCAGGGGCCGATTGGCGGTTGCCGGTGCCGGAGACTGATCGGGTACCGGGGCAGGAGCATGATATACCTGGCCCAGCGAAGGTTTGTCCGCGCCGCTTGTCGGCATCGGCGATCCGGACTGAGAGCCAGCGACCGGGCCAGTCGCGGTTGCTGGTGGATTGCCCGACTCAGTGGCGGCGTCACCGGTTGAGCCGCCTTGCGGATGGTTGTATTTATCCAGCCATGCCGGCATTTTCATACCGGAACCGGAATGCCGCCCGGATTTTGCACCGGATTTGTCAATCAATTCAAAGAGTGCCGCGGAACCTTTTTTTCGGTTCGTTGCCATGTGCCACCCAACCTGTACCTGCTTCCGCCGGAGAAACACTCTGCGGTCCGTCAGGCTAACAATGATACTGTATCCTAGCGTCCGCTGCTAAACAACCGAAGACCAGGCGGCGGCGCCCAAACCATGTGCATGGTGGGTGTAGAATGTGAATCTCAAGGAAATTGCATAATTTGCGGCAACGCTGGCCTGCAGCGTGGGCGATCTATCGGCGCGTCACGCCGCTTTCCGCTGCTTCATTACCTGCTCGGTTTTGCCCCGCAGCCACAATCGGCGATCAACTTTTCAATTGCGATGGCTATCTGTTTCCCCACGATGAAGGCAGTGAGTTGAACGTAGACCGCCAGAGGTGCCGCAAAGTGTCGGTGAAGGCTGCCCTTCGAACCTGTTCTTATGTGGTCAACTCTTCAGTCGCAACTTCCCGCACCGCGTTACTGCGGCAACGGCGGGGACATTCGCTTTCTCCAGCCAGAAAGGGGAGGGGCGTTATCTAATGGAACGGGCGCCTGCAACGCGGCATTATCTGCTTCATAAGCACCACCCGAACCATCCGTACCGCCAGTGCCAGTAGTACCGTTAGTACCAAAAGTCGTTATTCCTGCGGTTTGGGACACTTTCGGAGCTTTCGGTACCACAATGTCGGGGCTTACAACCGCCCGCATGTTCGCGGGTCGTCCACCGGTGGGGCCGAAACTTTCCCGGCGCAATCGGCGCGTGGATATAGCCGCCGCCGGGGACATTTTCACCGGTGCCTGATTTTCAACGACTGGCCGCGGGACCGCATTTGACCGAACTTTGGCAAATGGGGCCTGTCAGAAAAAAACAATTTCCGGCGCGTTTCCGATTTAATCAACTATAGGGGTTGCAAGCAGGAGGTAACGGGTCTGACGGGCAATTTTTATAGGGGTTGGCAAAATAATTAGCCACTGAGGCTTTCTTGCGTGGTCGCAGTTCAACTTCGATAAGCTTGTTGGGGTGGGCGTGCCCAGTGCATGTGAAGGTTGAGTGTGGAAAGCAAATCTCAAGAAAATTGCACAATTTGAATTGCCGGCAGGCCGCCGACAGCGGTCCGCGATGGGGGCGAGCGTGCCGAATGTCGGGTCTTGCCGGTTGGCGGGCAAGATGCCCACGCCCCACAATGATCTGGGGGGCGGGCGTCTTGGCATGCAGGCAACCACCGGCACGGCTCCAGTCACTCTACGACGGGCCTCCGAATCTTCCCCAACGGCGCAGCCCTCCCAGGAAAACGCCTGACCCGCTGGAAAAACTGGCAGCCCCAATTGCTTTTTTTAGATGGAAATCAGCTCGCTAATTAGCGTGGGAGGCCGGAGAATGAACTGCGCAATTTCGGAGAAAAAGGTTGTCT
>JAJZEY010000123.1 GCA_021805585.1 Planctomycetota bacterium | reverse complement strand
TCACCATTGTCGGGCCTCCCGCTGTGGGTCTTTTTCCGAAGGCGTCTGGTACCGCCGATGTATCCTCTGATCCACGTGAATTCCGAAGGCTTTTATGGCTGCCTCCTCATTCAAACAACCCGGCGGAATCCTTTCCGTACGCTCGAATAATTATAGACTACTCCCATTTCGGGAAGCTGTTTCGGATCCGTTCCTTATTTGCCGCCCACCGGGGCGGGCATGATAACGGCATCAATCGGATAGATCACCGCATTGTTGCAGAGAATTGGTTGGCCTACCACGTGTGCCCCGTCTATTCCGGTAATTTCGGTTCCATTGGACGAAATTAAAGCTTTTTGCCCATTGGCCATCTTTTGAACAGCCTGCCGCTCGGCGGCCATCGGTGTGATGTCCGAAGTACTTACGTGATACCAAAGCAGATTCCGCAGCGGCTCGTGATTCGATGCGCTTTCCAGTGATTTAAGCGTTCCGGCCGGCAGGCGGGCGAAGGCGGCATTGGTGGGAGCGAAAATGGTGTAATTGCCCTGCATCTTGAAGGTGTTATTCAGATTGGCTGCGGCAATCGCGTCCTTGAGTGTGGAAAGTTCCGGTTCTGAATAAATAACCGAATAGGCTGTATGTTTGCCGGTATTCGCCAGAACACGGCCGGCAAAGCCCGGCCCACGGTATTCACAGCCAGTAAGCCCGACCATGGAAATGCTCAAAAGCGCCAGTCCGACCGATAATCCCAGTTTCCGCAATTCACGCATCGGAGTTTCCTTGTTAAAAATGCACACTGTAAAACAGCACGTCTCTTCAACGGCGTTCGCCATCTGACAGGCGGATTATAGTATCCCGCCCGGTTGATTGCACGCGACGTGCTTTCGATCCACCGACCGAGCCATGGAACGGCTGCCTGTCGGCCAATTCGTTCAATCTGGCCCGGCGGACTTATTATTTCCGACCGGGCAAAAAGATACAAGCTTGCTATCGGCTGGCCGCAACCGGTTTACTTCGTTATTATGCGAATAATTATGATTTGGCGAGTTTTTTTCCATTCAGACGCCGGTCCGCTTTACCCCCGCATTGCCCGGCGGGCGTATCCGGGCGGATATATCCGGGGGCAGGCCGGGCTTGCAGGGGCGGGTGGCACGGAAGGCCTGTCAGCAGCGCCAAGGCTGGGACGTGTCCTGATGGGACCGCGGGACGGTATGGGACCAGCCAGCGAAACGTCGGCAAAAAAGGGTTTTAACCGTGCTTTTTCCAGAAATTAAGGACCGCTGATGCGCCTCGGCATTCGGAACAAACTAATCGCCACGCTGGTGGTAGTCGGCCTGATACCGATGGCGCTTAGCCTGCTGACCATTATCGGACTTGGGGCGAAAACGCGCCTTAGCACGATTGGCCGGGCCTATGATGCGACGGCCGCCGCCGCCGGCCATGCCATATCGCTCCGCATTCGGATGGAATTGCGTCGTCTGGAACTGTTAGCCAGCCTGCCGGAAGTCATTCAATACGCCCATGAACGGAACAAGGTCAACGCCCCCCCGCTGGGCAAGAAATCGCTTAAGCCCGACGCCCAGGATCGCCATATTCAGGCGGAATGGTCCTCTTTAACTCCGCTGGTTGATCCGTTGCGGAGAATTCTGCATAACCCCATCGCACAACGCATGAGGCTCATCAGCCGCAATATTCCCGCCCGCTACCATCTGCTGGCGACCGACCGGTATGGCCATGTCATCGCTGCGGACATCAAACCGACAAGTTTCCTTCAGTCCAACCGTTCATGGTGGAGTCTTTGTGCAAAGGGCGTTCGCGGCCGGGCGTATGTGAGTTCCTTTATTCAGGATGCCCATACCCATGCGTCGGGCCTGATAATGGCGGTGCCAATTCGCTCGGGCACCGGTGAATGTCTCGGCTATATCCGATTGACTCTGGGAATCGACACACTGCGGCGGCAGTTTCAACGCAGCATCGGCCTGCCGCAGGCCACGCTTCAAATTTACGACCATAACCTTCGGAGCACAGTATTTGTGTCCGGCAGCGAAAACGAGGAAAAACGCGCCCAACAGCGCTTCCTTGATGGCCGCGATCCGGGCGTGGAAGGCTGGATAAATGACCTGACAAGCGGCGCGATTATCGGCTCGGCCAGGGTTCGGCTTAGCGATCTTAGCGGTGTGGCGAGTGCGGATATAACCGCTCCGGTCTGGTCAATTATCGTCAGCGAACCGACGCGCGTGGCGCTTTCCCCCATTCTGACCCAGGCGCTGACAATTATGGTGGCGGGCCTGCTGCTGATGATCAGCATTATGGCGATAGGCTATGTCATGAGCCAGCGGGAAATTGTTCGCCCGTTGCTGCGCCTGCGCGATGCGACCGCAGCCGTGCGGCGCGGCGAATTGAGCATCCGCATATTTTCCGACCAGGCGGGCGCATCGGTTTTCCGCAACGACGAACTGGGCTTGCTGGCCCGCGATTTTGAAACGATGACCCGCGACCTGCAGCATAAAATTATTGAACTCCAAAGCAAGGAATCAGCCAAATTGCGATTTCTGGATCTGGCCGCCCATGAATTGCTGACTCCCACCACCAAAATCAAATCCTCCGCGGAGCTCCTTAACCTGACACTTGAAAAGGCCACCGCGGGATCAGGCATCAGTCCGGATGACCAGCGCCGCGTGAACCGATACCTGTCCCAGATTTCCGCCAGTGTTGAACGTATTACCCGTTATATCAATTATTTTTATGAGCTTGCCGCCCAC
The DNA here is from genome assembly GCA_021805585.1 of Planctomycetota bacterium. Next base: position 1,026 of record JAJZEY010000123.1, on the reverse strand, counting down.
GATCAGTTCACCACCCGCATGCGCCGTCAGCGCTGCGATATCCGCACAATTATTCTGGACGTCGTGGAACAAAATCGGGAATTTATCACGGCTCGGCAGCAGGAAATTGTTCTTCATCTCCCTGATTCACTTCCCGCCGTGCATGGCGACCCGGATAAAATCGCTGATATTCTGGATAACCTGATACGCAACGCGAATCAATTCTCGCCGCCTGGTTCGGCAATTGAAATTTCCGCATGCCAGATCGTCGGAAGCCGCATTGAACTGATCGTCAAAGATCAGGGACCGGGCATTCCACCGGAAAAATTGGCCGATCTGTTCAATCTTTCCCCCTCCGCCGGAGAGGTTATGCACCACCACAGCGGCAGCCAGGGACTGGAAGGTTCGGGACTGGGGCTTGGATTGCCGGTGGCCAAGCGGTTCGCCGAATACCATGGCGGCTCCCTGCGGGTTGAAACCGGCGATTCCGGCACACGTGTGTTCGTGGAACTTCCGTGTGGCATCGATCCGCAAGATTTTCCACTCTCCGCCGGACTGGCCAACGAAGACCTTCCCGTTAATCCCAAACCGGCCGCGTCCGGCCCCAATCTTCCACCGACGGATTACACATGAACCTGATTTTTCTTAATCCGCTCTGGCTTGCGGCACTTTTGCCGGTCATTCTGGCGGGCTGGCACCTGCTGCGGGCGGGCCGGCCGTCAACCGCCCTGTTTACCGTTCCTGAATTCTGGCCGGCACGATCCGCCTTGGCCTCCACTCCCGAAAGTCATGGTCGAAAAGCTCCAGATTGGCCGCTGGTCGGAATGCTTCTTGCCGCCATCCTGGCGGCTTTGGCGTTGGCCCGCCCGGCGTGGAAAATGCCGGCGCGGGCACAGGCACGAATGCCGCAAATGCACGCTGTGGGCCGAGAGTTGCAGAATCAATCCGCAGCGCAGGTGTTTGTGCGCTGCGATACCGCAACAGCGGAACGCTTTGTCATTCGGCTTGTTGCGGGAAAAACGAATCTTATCCGCCGCGTCGGGACCG
>JAJZEY010000301.1 GCA_021805585.1 Planctomycetota bacterium | reverse complement strand
TTTTGCAAACGGGAAATACATGGTATTTCAATGCCATGACAGCGTACGCGTGCGGCTTGATCCGATCCGCGGCGGTAACGCCGTGCTTAGCGGAATATTTTTTGATCCGCCTGGGCGTTGACCGACCGTTATTAGAACGACCAGATAAATCGGTTTCTCGCGGGCAACCGCGACACTTTTAAGGAAGCGAAAATGACTGAGCGAAGTATTAATTGGAACTTCTTCCGCGCCGCGGCAATGTTCCTATGGTTATCAGCGGTATATATGTGCGGTGCGGTCCATGCCGGCAAAGTGGTGCCAGGTGCCCCCCCTGCCGCACCGGTTCATCTGCAAACACAACTGCGCACCAATCCGCTGGCGGTGAATTCTCCGCATCCACAATACGGGTGGGTACTGCCGTGGAAAGGCCGGGGACTGATGCAAAGCGCTTACCGGATTCTGGTTGCGTCATCGCGACGGATTCGGGCCGAGAAAAGAGGAAATCTGTGGGATTCGGGCAAGGTGGTTTCCCAAAACTCAATAGACGTTCAATATGCCGGCGCAGCGCTTTCTGTCAGGCAACAATGCTTCTGGAAGGTCCGGGTCTGGAATCAGGCAGGGGAAGCCAGCCCCTGGAGCAAAATCGCCAACTGGCGGGAAGGCTTGTTGACCGCTGGGGCGTGGCATCAGGCGGAATGGATCGGGCTGCCGGTGGCTTCCAATTCGCCAGCCGCGTCACTGACCAAGGCCCAATGGATATGGTATCCCGAGGGACAGCCCGCTGAGTCAGCACCTGTTGGCACCCGTGCTTTCCGTCGGGTCTTTCCACTGCCGAGGAATACCCGACTGCGCAAAGCCACCGTCGCCATGACCGCGGATAACGCGTTTGCCTTGCGGATTAATGGTCAAACGGTGGAGCATGGAAGCGATTTTAATCATGTGTATACTGCCGACACAACTCGATTTTTTCATCCTGGCCGCAATGTCATCACCGTAACCGCTGAAAATACCGGCACAAGCCCCAACCCGGCAGGGTTGATCGGAAATTTCCATTTTGTATTTGCCAATGGCCGGGCGCTGAATCTGAACACCAACGCATCGTGGCAGGCCTCGCGACACCGCGCCGGATCGTGGACAAAGGCCATGGTGTTGGGAGGTTATGGAATCGGACCCTGGGGACAGTTGGCCAATGGGTATCGGCGCAGTCTGCCGGCCCGCTACCTTCGCCGGGATTTCGTGCTGACTAAACACGTCAAAAGGGCTTTGGTCTATTTCAGCGGCTTGGGCTGGAGCAAGCTGTTTATAAATGGCCACGTCATCAGCAAAGACCAGCTATCGCCGGCATTAAGCTGGTATCCGAAGCGCTGTTACTATCGCACATACAATGTCACCCGGTATCTGGTAACAGGCCGCAACTGTATCGGCGTGATCCTGGGAAATGGGCGATTTTATGCACCGCGGTTGCATACGCCCACGGCCACCATCGGTTTTGGCGCGCCGCGTCTTAAATTGCTGTTGCATATTCGCCTGGGCAATGGGGCAACACAGTTGGTGCGAAGCAATAACCGGTGGAACGCCACCGCTGACGGACCGATAACCGCAAACAACGAATATGACGGCGAAACCTATGACGCGCGCAAGCGGATGCCCGGCTGGGATCGGCCGGGTTTTGACGCAGCGACCTGGTCGATGGCGGCCAGGCTTAAATCGCCCGGCGGCCGACTGGTGTCTCAATTTTCCCAGCCGATTCAGGTTACACGCCTTGTGCATCCGGTCAAACTGGCCCGGATTTCGCGCGGCAAGTGGATGTTTGATATGGGGCAAAATAGGGCTGGATGGTGCCGTATCCAGGTGGCCGACGCGCCGGCAGGCACAACCATTGTTCTGCGGCATGGTGAGAGCCTGACGCGCAATGGACGATATACGGTTGACCTGCGCAGTGCGGGAAGCGGGCAACTTCATCTTTTTGTTGCAAATCTAAGATCGGCAAAACAAACGGATACGCTGATTCTAAACGGCAAAGGACCTATAACTTGGCATCCGATATTTACTACCCATGGGTTCCGTTTTGTTGAACTGATTGGTTATCCCGGCATTCCCACGCTTTCCACCCTGGTAGGAGAGGAAGTGCACGATGCGTTGCCGACAACTGGCGGCTTTTCCTGTTCCGACCCACTGGTGAATAAAATATTTCACAACTGGCAATGGGGTACAAAAAACAATTATCGTTCGATCCCTTCGGATTGTCCGCAGCGCGATGAACGGCAGGGCTGGATGGGCGATCGCTCGGAAGAGTCGCAGGGAGAAATGTTTGCGTTTAACAACCAGCGCTTTTATCAGATGTGGCTTAATGATATGCAGGACGCGCAGCAGCCCAACGGCTCAATTTCGGATGTGAATCCACCTTATTGGCCGTTTTATAACAACAACGTGACCTGGCCCAGCACGTTTATCTTTCTGCCGTACAATCTTTACAAACAATTCGGCCGTTTGGCGGTTATTCGAGATCATTATGCTGCGGAATCGAAATGGATCACTCTGGAACTTGGTTTTGTGCACAATGGAATCACTTCCATGGACAATTATGGGGACTGGTGCTCGCCATCCAGATCACCAGCGCATATTCATTCCCGTGACCCGAACCGGGCAACACCCGGCCCGCTGCTGGCCAGTGTGACGCTGTATCAATATCTCAAACTCATGGCCTGGTATGCCGGCTTGCTACACAAGCATGCCGACCGCCAAAACTGGCTGCGCGGGGCTTCCAAAATAAAAGCGGGCATTAATCGCCAACTTTGGAACCCGGTCAAACATTATTACGGCAACGGATCAGACACGTCCTGCATATTGCCGCTGGCGGCGGGAATTGTGCCACCCGCCCGTCGCGCGGATGTCATTCGTAGGCTTATGTATCGTATCAATGTGGTTCAACACGGTCATGTCGGCAGCGGCCTGATTGGCGGCCAATGGCTGTTCAGAACCCTGACGAATATAGGGCACGCCCAAACCGCATGGAACATGCTTAATAAAGTCAGCTATCCGAGTTGGGGCTTTATGATCGGCCACGGTGCCACGACAATATGGGAACTTTGGAACGGCAATACCGCCAACCCCGCCATGAATTCGCAGGATCATGTCATGCTCATCGGTGACATGATAACCTGGCTGTTTGAAGATATCGGCGGCATAAAGAGTAATCCACGGCATCCGGGATTTCATCATATTGTTATGCGGCCAATACCGCTAAAAGGCTTGAAATGGGTCAATTCATGGCATCGCTCACCCTACGGCAAAATTGTGAGTAACTGGAAGATTGCTTCAGACGGTATGTTCCGCTGGCATATAAAAATTCCCGCCAACTCTGTGGCCACCGTGGAAATTCCGACAACCGCAGCGGGTGCCGTGCGGCTGAATGGCAGGCCGATACCCAATAAACCATGGATTAAACTTTTGCGATATAAACAGGGCAGGGCGGTCTATTCCGTGGAATCCGGAAGTTATGATTTCTCAACGCCGGAGATTCAATAAAATCAGAATTGAATTGGGCTTACAATACAATTTGATACGGGTTATTGGTCGGTGGGATTGGCCTGAATTCGATGCCAATTCCCTTACTGTCTTTTTCCAGGAGAACATCATGAAGTCGAAAATATGTCCCCGGCTGGCCGGCGGATTTCTGGCAGCGATCCTTTTGCTGTTTCAATTTGCCGCAACAAATGCGGTGGCAGCCATGTCCGGGCCGAACCGTTGGAAATTTGTGGATCCGCCATCCATTGATCCCACCTTCGG
>JAJZEY010000608.1 GCA_021805585.1 Planctomycetota bacterium | reverse complement strand
TAATGCTTCTCCAATTACCAGTGCCGCTGAAGTGCGGTGCGCAGAAAACAATGACTGATGTCATTGTTTGGAGTACTGATTCACCTGTTGATTCTAATGGCAACCGACGGATCGTCAAGTTTGTCGCGAAGTCCGGTATTTTTCGCAAAATTTCTGGATCATCAGGCGTGTTCGTGGATCGGATTTTCCGACAGCGGCGTTACACGATCAAAGAAATCCTGCTCCAGCGACACTGGTTTCAGGCTCAGTTGCAGTTCCATCAGCGCGGTAATCATTGCCAACAGCATGGCGATCATACCGAGTGTGAAAAATGTCAGTGCGGCATAATCCAGATGGGGAATAATCAGTCCCATGCCCAGCGTCAATGAGCACAGCAGCATCCCGATAATACATGACACCAGACACACCAGCGTGCGTCGAATCAACCGGGCGCGATATAAAATGGCTTCGGTCTGCGCTTCAAGTCCGCGCAGGCGCTCCCGCAGTGGATGCAGCGCCCTGGTTGGCGTGGGCTGCGGCGGCGGTTCCTGATTAATTTTTTCCAGTAACTCAAAACGTTCGGCATTAAAGCTGCGGATTCGCGCTGTTAAAACCGCCATGCGGTTATAAAACGTCAAACACAACAGCCCGCAGGCGGAAATAAGCACCACCGGTGCAAGAATCAGCGCAATAAGATGTTCGGTATGATTCGGCATGATCGTTAATCAGTTCGCTCTGGATCCATTCTGAAACTGCCAATAAACCGCGCGGGTGCTGACTTTAAAGGTTGTCGCAAGTTTCTCGGCCTGGCGCTCAAACGCGTCCGAGTCTGATTCCGAATTCATTTCATTGAGAACAACTTCCTGCGGAATCAGCAATTCTGCCGCGAAGGCCCGAGAGCACTGCTGGTCCCAATTTCGCACGTCGGTTACGAGTCTTGCACCATCTGAACATGCGTATGCTGCGTGAAACAGCCCGCGAGCCGTCAAGAAGCGAATGCTTTCCTGGCGCTCCGGATTCGGGCCTGTCAATACAATTTCCCGGTCACCACGCCAGCCCACAGCGGCCCGGACCCTGCGGGAAGGGATGTGATTTTTTTCCTCAAATTTCAGATTGGGGATTCCCATTTGCCTGCTCGTTTGAGATAAATCGGCAATAGGTGTATGGGGTGCCAGTCCCATCGCATTGCGCCATTGCCGGGCTACCTGATACCCGGCTTTCGCCGCGAGCAGTGACAGCGGTAGCGCGGGCACATCGATTGATGGAGCGCGGTTCAGATGGATTTCTGATGCCCATTGCCAAAGTTCAGCCGCAGAGTCCGGTGAACCGGCATCGAGCACGTCGTTAAACAGCGATTGTTGCGAGCGATCTTCTCCCGCGCGTTCCAAAAATTCAAGAAGACCGGCTTCAAGCGTTGAATACGGATCGACACCCAGGCGCCCGGCGGCGTTGCAAAATTCCTTTTCGGCGGGACCTGCATTGGAAATTGCTTCCCAGTTTCTCCGCAGTGCATCAACGCGGAGATCTTCATTGCTCTGCCCGCTCCAAGTCAGGACTTTGGTGATTAACTCGCTGAAGGCCGATTCCACACCGGCCCGATCCAGCAATTCGCGAGACGAATACAGAAACTGCCCTGGCATGTTCGGGTAAGCGTCGTCCTCGTCCCGCAGCCAATCCGCACAAATGTGGCGGCCGTCCGCATACAGGGTTAATCGTGGAAGCAACACGCCTGAATCTGCGGCTCTGATAGAGTGCCGCTGAACCCAAGCTTCCTCTTCCGAAGACCAGAGCTTTCCGGGAACCGGCGGCCTTTCCCATCGGCATGTTTCGTTAAGCAACATCCACCAGTTCATTACAACCCATTGGGCCAGTGAGAAAAGCGGGATATAAAGGGTGCTTGTTTCCTTACCGGTTGCCCGGTCCAACAATGCGGTGACACATTTACCTCCCGCAAAGATGCGCGTGGCGGCCCACGTTCGTTGATCAAGCGGGTCCACCGCCGACGCTTCCGCGACGCGTTCACATTCAATGGTCAGTGATCTTAACACAGGGAGCGTTCCTTAAAAGGCCTTGTGGATCCGCGGGATACTGATCTTCATATTGCAATGGAAAGCCATGGTACCAGCCCTGTCCACTGTTGGAGAGCCTTGCTTCGTGGAGTTTGCGGGTCTCATCGTTACGCTGAATGTATACCCATACACGGGAGGGAAATCGGCCGCGAAACTCGCGGCTCACACAGGAGGCACGGATGGCCTGCCGCAGTGCCTCCAGCCGTTGGGGCCACTGGGCTTCATTAAATGGATCGCATAACGCCTTGCCTTTACGCGGGCCGAACGTCCAAAGGTTATTTGGTGACGGGTGGTTCTTGTGCTCTCCACTGGGTCGGTAGTGGACATCCTGCGCCACTTTATCGGCTGGGTCGTGGCCGGCGGGCCAGGGGGCAACGACTCCGGGTTGGAAGCTAACTGCGTCACGGACGTAGCTCGGTTTGCGTCTCATAAGGGTGAGTATAGCAGCGCCTGAGATTTTCGGATAGCTCGATTGCCCTTCGCATGGCTGGTCTGGAAATGCCTAAAGAAATAATGCGGGAAGGCCATGTGGTGGCTTTTTGGGGGGTGCAGCCGGCGGATTTGCTCCGGTGCAATTCAGGTGCCGGGCTTGATTTCTCCCTGTCCATTGTCCGGATCATAAGACCATTGCACAATCCATTGTCGATCCGCGGCCATGGCCGCCATCGGTGGCTTGCAGCGCAGCAATCGCACATGCCAGTGCGGATTGCTGGTGTGGGTGGGGGCGGGTTGAACGTGCCAGCGGGTGACAGACAGGCAGGGGGCGTGCATTTCCCATGGCGGACGGGCCAGCAGGCCGCACACACCACCGGCCGTTGCCGCCAGTTGCCACCTGCGGCTGGCGGCCATATCCGCTCCGGCGCCATTTGCGATAACCGCAGCCGCCGCACCGGACCGCAGTGTCTGATCAATGGTCCAGATGCGGTCAGACTGGTTGGGGGGATCAATAAAAATGCAGCGTTCGATCAGGCGGTGGCCCGGCAAAATGGCCGCCAACAGTTGAATGGTTGGCAGAAATTGCGCACCGCCGATCCAGAAAAGATATTTGTGTTCCGATTGCCGCATTATCCGGCCCGCCATCCATGCCATCAGTGTAAGGGCCGCCGGCCACCATGGACGATCCCCGGACCTCGGCGGTACGTGGTAATGGGGCGTGCCGGGGCTTGTATCCGGGGTTTCGCCATAAAACCATTCATGAATGCCAATGCATAATTCCGGCAACTCTGTGAAAGTATCATCACCTTGCGGCATGGTTGGCGGTGCGGCACAAGGTATCGGCGCCTGCGGTTCAAGCTTCTGGATAATGCGGGCGGAATCCTGCACCAAATCGGCAAAAGTCAGTTTGGCGGCCATGGTGTTGTCTATTCCTGATTTCCATACCACCTGTATGTTAGTATTTTGTTTGGTATCTGTCAATGGCTGTTACTGCACCGTTGCGCATCATCGATGCCAGGCTTTCCATACCGACAGCCACAACAAAAAACCTTATCGCAATACCATCCACGGCCACACGGCTACTGTCCGACCCGCCGCAGTTGACTTGCCATGAACAAGTCACTAGATTTGGTTTGTGATAAAAAGGCGGCTAATTTCACAACGGCGGCGGGCGCACGGTATGTTCCTGGTATCAGGCCTGATCAGCCTGACGCTGGCGGGTTGTGCAACTTATCATGCCCGGCCGTTAAAGCCGGCGGCCTTTCAAAGCCGTTTTTACGCACGATTCCTGACCAA
>JAJZEY010000176.1 GCA_021805585.1 Planctomycetota bacterium | reverse complement strand
ATAAAGACCTCGAAGAAGCCGTCGTGAAAAGGGAATTCCGCGAAGACCTTTATTTTCGCATCAAAGGTGCCACCATTCCCCTCCTGCCGCTGCGCCAGCGGCGAGAAGATATTCCCGCGCTGATCAGCCATTTTATCCGCCGGGTTTCTGAAAAAATGGGAAAAAAGATAGAAGGAATTTCCCCGGAAGCTCGCAATCTCCTGATGGCGCATCCATGGCCGGGAAATGTGCGACAATTGGAAAATGTGATTGAAAACATGGTGGCGCTGGCCTCCGGTCCTCGCCTGGAACTCAATGATGTGCCGGTGGAAATCCCAGGCCGCTACAGCGTTGAAACGGTTGCCACCACGGCTCTGGTTCCGTTGCACCCTTCTGCAAAAAACACGGCCATTACCAGTCTCGTTGGTATCAGCCTCGCGGAACTCGAACGCCAGGCGATTGAAAAAACATTGGAAACCGTGCAGGGGAATCGCGAACAGGCGGCCAAAATGCTCGGCATTGGCGAGCGGACATTGTATCGAAAAATTAAAGAATATGGCTTGCGATGGTCCGGTGAACCGGTCGCGGGCACTGAAGGCGGATGATATATGCGTGACAATCTTCGGGTGGGAATCGGATACGATCTGCACCGCACGGCTCCCGATCGTGATCTGATGCTGGCCAACATTAAAATTCCTCATTCTATGGGCCTGGCGGGTCATTCCGATGCAGATGTGGTTCTTCATGCACTGATTGACGCTCTGACCGGGGCTGCCGGTCTGCCGGATGTCGGTGAAATGTTCCCCAATACCGATCCGCGATACGCCGGTATTGACTCGGCTCGCCTGCTGGCCGCCGCACTGGAAAAGCTGTCTCAAACGCCTTGGAAAATTGTAAATGTTGATGTGGTGGTCATCGCCCAGACGCCCCGCCTTTCCCCATTCAAGACCGCGATGAAACAGCGGCTCGCCGAACTGCTTGGCCTGGGTTCCGATCGTGTGAACATAAAAGGCAAAACCAATGAGCATGTCGATGCGGTCGGTGAAAACCGTGCCATCGCCTGCCATTGCGTCGTGCTTCTGAGTTGCGAATAAAAATCATGACCGCCGGCATGGCGATGGAGTTTTCTTGCGTGTATTGGGAATTGATCCGGGGCTGCACCTGACCGGTTATGCGCTGGTGGAGTTTCATGGAACGCGCCGGCAATTGTTGGAGGCAGGCGTGGTCCGCTTGAACCCAAAATCATCCTTATCCCAGCGGCTTGATGAACTCTACACGCAGGTAAGCGAATTGATCGTTGACTTGGCCGCCGAACATGTAGGCGTCGAGCAGCTTTTTGCCCATTACAAACATCCTCGCACCGCTATTCTGATGGGCCATGCGCGCGGTGTTATTCTTCTGGCCGCGCAACGAAAGCGGCTGTCCATGACCAATCTTCCCAGCACGCTCGTAAAGAAAACAATTACTGGCCACGGTCATGCCGGCAAGGGACAGATTCAGCGGGCCGTTGCCGCATTATGCGGTCTGGCCAAGCCGCCATCCCCACCGGATGTGGCCGATGCCATTGCGATCGCCTGGGTCCTGGCGGGTCTATTATCCAGGCCGTCCAGAACCAGGCGATAACCATGATGCCGCAATAAATTGCCACCGAGGCCAAACGGCGAGACAGCGTGGGGCTTCAAACCGCGGGACGGGCCTTCCACAGGGCATGCCATCCCGGTCGTTGGGTAACATGCCCGCGCCGCAGGCGATAACCGGTCTGATAACAAATTCCTATTCCCAAGCCAAGTCCGGCTCACCAGGAAAACGGCGGAACCCCTCCGAATCCAACGCCGGAACAATTGAATAAACCGATCGAAATTCATGTGAATGCCGGCGTGCCGCCAAGCCGCCGAGGTTTTACCAGTCCGATTGCAGTTTAAACCGCCGGATCAGATTGTCGGGTCAGATGGTTCCATCCCATTCCGGCGGAAGCGCCAGAACGGGCAGGTGACTGGTATTGAGAATTGACCGTGGAACGTTGCCTTCAATCAGCCGCTCCAGCATCCCCTGTCGAGAAAGGCCCAGAACAATCATCGTCACCTGATGCTCTTGCGCGGTTTTCAAAAGGGCATTTACCAGATCATTGGAAAACAGTAGCAGGCTTTCCACCCGCGGGGTGGTTTTTTTCAACTGTTCGCAGATCAGTTTCAAGGTTCTTTCACCGGGGGTTTCCGGATGGGAGGTTTCCGAAAGTCCCACCACCACATGCGCCGCCAGGATAGGGGCGTCCAGCCGGTTGGCCCAGCGCCCCAGCGCGTCAATTCGCCGGTCGACTGTCCATTGGTCGGAAACTGCCAGTAAAATTTTACTCATGTTCGCAAGCCAATGTAAATTTCCCGCGCTGCGGGCTTCCCTTATCGATCCTAAAAATCGCCGTTAACCATGCTTGGTAGTGCTGAACTTGCAGCATCAGACTACACCCGCATTATACTCGGTCACCGCGCTTCAGGCACATCGGGCCTTGAATACCAGGGCTGCCACCAGCACGAATGCCTCAATTTGCCGGAAGGTTTTCCGGCTGCGTTGCCGCTGGTTTTGGCGGTCGCGGTACCAAAACCTGATCCGAACGAATGTCCACATACGGCTTGCCGGCATCCACGCGGCCGTAATGTCTGTAAATTTCCATCATCGATTCAAGCTTCCGGCTGGCTGGAACCTCATAAAAGCCTTCCTTGCCGGGCGGAAGGCCCCACAAAACCTTTGTATTCCATCGGGTGATTAGAATAATTTGCGGTGCCGTGGGCTTGCTGGAATCTGTTTGCAGGGTATCAAGTTTTCGGACGTTGACTGCGGTTATCTGGCGGGCGAACGGTTCTGGAGTCAGCAATTTTATCAGCTTTAATCCGGTGCGAATACCGGGCGCGGTAAATTTTTTCCCGGGAGGCGGCAAGGCACCGCTGATACCGCGTATCTGAATCAGCCAGCTTAGGGCGGAAACATCTGTCGGAAGATAGACGCCCGGAAGTCGCGTGGCGTGGGCGGAAATCAGGTAATAATGATTTGCCATTTCCACCAGGCCGGCCGGTCGCCGGTAGCGGGCGTACACTTCAATCACCTGTTCATGGGCCAGCCAGACGCGCCGAATCATGATGACGCGCTTTATCCAGGCATTCATTCCTTCAGCCTGGTGGGTCATAAAGTGCCGGGCGATCGCCCGCAATATCCGTCCATCAAGGGGGTTCCGCAGAGCCGCGGCATATTCCGGATGTCGCTTGTTATTGCATGCGTAAGCAACTGCTTCTCCGGCCAGATCATCAAGGATTGGGCGCGACAGCCACGGCGGAGTGCGAATCAGGATCAGACGCCGAAGCGGAAGGTTGTTCTGCTTTTGCAGCAAATCACCCGCGTAGCGATCCAACCGCGCGAAACCTTCCACTACTAGAGCCAATATCGCCAATGCAATACAGGCTGTCAGCACACCGCGAACCCACGGTTGCTGCCAGGGCGTTTTGGAAAGTCGTTGAAATCCGCTGTCTGCCATGCTCTACTTTTGCTGGTCCAGTCATGCCCGCCTTGACACGGCAATGGTCAGGCGAACATTGTCATCAGACTGATATGGTATCACGAACCGCCATTTGCGCCAGCCGGTGGCACAGAGTGTCAAAATCTATGCCCGCCTCGGCCGCTGCCTTGGGAAGCAGGGAATGGTCCGTAAAGCCCGGCAGTGTATTGATTTCCAGAACATACGGTCGGCCTGTTGACCCATCCACCATGACGTCTACCCGTGACAAATGCCGCGCGCCGATCCGCTGATATGTATC
>JAJZEY010000461.1 GCA_021805585.1 Planctomycetota bacterium | reverse complement strand
CCCCCAATGCCCCATTTGTTCTAGGTACCCTCGGTGAAGCCATCAAAGGCAAGGCTAAAGGCACCGAATCGCTGATTCTTAAAGCGCAGCTTGCAGTTGCGAATCCGACACTGCATCCGGAGTTTAAGGGTAATGTCGCGACCGTTTATACTCATCCGATTTCAAAAGGCGGATCAGGCAACGGTCACTACAATAAAAATGCCCAAACCTACATGGACGTCGGCGAGGCGATGGGTAAGGCCATGGATAAGCTGCTGGAAAAAAAATAACTCCAATCGAAGCACTGATTCAGCATCGGACGGACCGGCCGGCCGGTGGTTGTTTATGCGCACCAATAGCCGTCATAAAGCGTAGCCGACTGTCCCGCCCCCTTCTTTCAACCCACCTGAACGTATAAATTGAAAACATATATATATTTCTAAATTTATATTTCATTGCGCCAGGAATATCCGACGCCGCGGGGGCGGCGCGATCGCCGATTGGCCTCCCTTTTTACCCGGCAGCTTTCCCCGCCACACACGGCCCTGCGGGCGGCAAGGCGGCCCCTCCGCTCGCCCTTCGGGCTCGCTGCGGTGCTGCCTTGCCGCGGGCGGGGAAGTCTCTCTCTTAGGGACTGGTACGAAAAAAAATCCCGAAAAAGCGAATTAAAATGCGACATGAAAATCCGCCTGCATTCACTATTATATCAATCGAACTACAGGGCCGCGTCCGTTCAAACCTGATCGGGAAGTTATTTCGGACCCGTTCCTAAGACGGTTGGGTTCGCAGCAGAACGCCAACAGCCGTCGCTTGCCAATGCATTCTGGCTCGCTTCTATCGTATGAACTTCCTTCGGCACTATTGCGGCGGCGGGCCGTTGTGATATAACTAACCTCATGGCAAACGCCTCCCTGCTGGGTATAGCCCATCGTGGAGCATCCGCTTACGCCCCGGAAAATACTCTCGCTGCATTTGATGAGGCCATCCGCCTGGGTGCCGCGGCCATCGAATTTGATGTGCGGGTTACTGCGGACGGCGTTCCGGTGGTGCTGCATGACGAAACGGTGGATCGAACCACGAATGGGCATGGCCGTGTAAGCGAATTAACGCGGCTGGATCTGATGCGGCTGGACGCAGGCTCGTGGAAGCATCCGCGCTTTGCCGGAACCCGTATTCCGAGGCTGGATGAGGCGCTGGCTGCGGTGAATGATTCGGCAATTCCCGTGCTGGAGCTGAAAGCAACCGTCTCGGTTGAGCTTTTGGCGGATCTTTTGGCGGAATTCGCCATGACGGACTGCGCGGTGGTCCTGGGTTTTGAAGCTTCTATGCTCTTGCCGCTGCGACCGCTACTTCCAAATGTCCGCCTCGGACTGCTGGCGGATGTCTGGACAACTGAATTGCCGCAGCGCTGCGTTCAGGCGGGGGCGGGAATTTTAGTGGCAGATAGTGGAATTCTGACCCTTGAACGGATGGGCAAGGCCCGAAGTATGGGACTTGAGGTATGGACCTACACCGTGAACGACGCGGGTACCATTGCCGCATGTGCCGCCCTTGGCGTGACCGGCGTCATAACCGATTACCCGGATTTAATCCGCAGCCGTGCGGTGCGATCTTAAGCGGCGGGCGGTAATATGACGCACCGTTTTAATAGCCCCCAGTGAAGTTTTGCCGTCTGGCGGGTGATGGTCGTAAAGCAATCAACTTAACATCCGGCATATAAGCGGATTAAACAACGCCGAACCGGAAATTTTCTTCAAGCGAGGTTATGTGTCAGACGATCAGGTCGTACAGGAAACCAGAGTTACAGGACTGCTGGAAATTACCGAAAAAGGACAGGGATTTTTGCGCATTGAATCGCGCAAGTTCAAGCCCGTTCCGGCGGACCCCACCGTTTCAGCCGAGGTTATTGCCCGTGATCATCTGCGGCCTGGCCTGATGCTCACGGCCACGGTCAAATCCAGCGGGCGGTCACCCGCTCCCGCCGTAATGGACATTGTTTCGGTGAACGGCAAAACGCTTGAAGAATACTGGCAGATGCCCGCGTTTGGGGACCTGACGGTAATCGATCCGCGCGAACGTCTGAAACTGGAAACCACAGGCGGCCCCATTTCCATGCGCATCATGGACCTGCTTACACCCATTGGCCGCGGACAGCGCGGGCTTATTGTCGCACCGCCAAAAACCGGCAAGACCACGCTGCTTAAACAGATAGCCGAAGCCACTCTTATCAACCATCCGGATATGAAAGTCTTCATACTTCTGGTGGACGAACGTCCGGAGGAAGTAACCGACTTTCGCCGCACACTTAATGCCGAAGTCTGGGCCAGCAACAACGATGAAGATGTCCTTTCCCATGTGCGAACGGCGCGAACCGTTATTGAACGCGCGCGGCGCATGGTGGAATTTGGCCATCACGTGATGGTGGTGCTTGATTCGCTTACACGGCTGGGCCGGGCGTTTAACCATTTTGTCGGCAGTTCAGGACGCACCATGACCGGCGGTGTCGATTCCGGCGCACTCGTTGAGCCGCGGGCTATTTTCGGTTCCGCACGGAATATTGAAAATGGCGGATCGCTTACCATTATCGCCTCGTGCCTTATTGAAACCGGCAGCAAAATGGACGATCTTATTTTTCAGGAATTTAAGGGTACCGGCAATATGGAACTGGTGCTTTCCAGAAAGCTGGCCGAACGGCGGGTCTGGCCCGCCATAGACCTGCCAGCCTCCGGCACGCGAAAAGAAGAATTGTTGCTTGGTGCCACCCATGCCTATAAGTCGGGCATGTTGCGCCGCGACCTGATTGGCCGAGACCCGGTCGCCGCCATGGATGTCCTGGTCAAGGCTCTGTCCCGTTACCAGACCAATGCCCAGTTCTGGGATAGCTTGGCCTCGCCGACCAAGCTGCCTGCTCCGGCGGCTGCGGCCAGACCCGCACCGGTTGCGTCCAATGGTTCGCCGGCCGCCTCATCGCTCGTCGGAATACCGGCGGCCAAACCGGCGGTGCCCGTGCCGCAGGCACCCGTCATCCCAGAGGACTCCAACAGTCCGACCGTGGGCGTGGCCCGGCCCATGCGCACCGGGCATGGCAGCCGCAGATATTCCAGCCGAGGCCGCTCCCAGCGCGGCAGTCGCAGTGGTCGAGGCGGTGGCGGCGGTGGCGGTGGCGGTGGTCATGGGGGCGGCGGGCGCAGAAGGCGCTGACCGGCTTGGTGCACCGCACACTCCGACATAGCGGCAAACAAACGAGAATTCCAAGCTACGCTGACGGGGCGAACGCAAAACAGCGGTCACGGCAATTTTGACCATCCCGACCTGCCGATCATACGCAGGCGTGATCAGCCATGTTGGCGTGTCAAGGCCTCATCTGGGGTTGTCACGTTTTTGCTCCGTATTCACATCCAGGTTCCGCACTTGTCGGGGAATTGTGCAGGCGGATTTGGGTGTACCCGCTTTTATCTGGAAGACAAAGTATTGTATGGATAAGTGGGGTGCCAGCGGGAAAGCTTTCCCAAAAAGTCATTTCCCTTCTTTCAACGACGGCGAAGCGGGCCAGCTTTGCTGCCGCAACGCAGAGCAGAAGAATTTAGAACAGGTGGCGGGGCGGCTGTGCCGAGAACAGGTGAAAGGAGAGCACATGCGGATGGTTGCACAGTCAATCGGCGGGACTCCGGCCGCGTTGTGGGATAGATTCTTGCCACGGAAAATGAAGCTCAAAGCAATGTCACAACCGAGGCCTCCGGTGAACCCGATCGCGGGCGCGTGACAGTTTATTTGGCTCGGTTTTACGTGCGGCGGGACTTGATTTCAG
>JAJZEY010000376.1 GCA_021805585.1 Planctomycetota bacterium | reverse complement strand
TGCGGCATTCACTATCAACCACCTTGCCCGGTTGATCGGTTACCGGGTGTGCCCATTTTTATTGGGAAGGGAAAGCGTTGCCGCGGCAACGCAGACCAGGAGAATTCAGAACCGGAGAGAAAATTCGGTTGGGACAAAAGAGTGGCTGTCGCCCAAAGTGATACAGGCATTCCCGCCTATGCTTTAACCACAGGCAAAAATGGCTGTGCCGCCGAGCCATTTGGGCACACTGATGACACTGACAGGCCGGGGCCGCTGATACGCACAAAAATATTCCGGAATGGCAGCCTAACGACATTCCCGATAAAAATGGGCACACCGCTGGCCGCTGCAGGATTGCCTTGTTTGCGAAAATGAAGATGGGCACGACGGCTGCGGAATGCACGGCGGGCCAGGACGCCCGACCCCCAGCCAGAAATTAAGCGGCGACCTGCATTGCCAGCGAAACGCGGATCGGACTGGAACGCCCTCCGCCCAGCCGGTAATTCCGCGGCGGGGTTCACTGCATAAGGGCCAGCGCCGATTTACAAACCGCCCTTGAGCGCGCGTTTTTTGGCGGCTGCGGGTTTTGGTGACGCCGCGGGCGCGGCACCGGCTCCGGCGGAGACGGCAGGCGATGTTGCGGCAGGTGCACCGGCCAATGCCGGTTCGGCAGTTGGCTGGGCGGCTTTCGCGGCGGCGGCCGCTTCACGCAGAATCTGACCGATAGAAAGACTGATCCGCTTTTTTTCCGTATCAATGGCCAGAATTTTGGCTTGAACTTCTTCGTCGGCCTTGACTACTTCACGCGGGTGGCCCACACGCCGATTGGAAAGTTCCGACACATGCACCAGCCCCTCCACACCGGGCGCGATTTCCACAAATGCGCCGAAATCCATAACTTTGGTGACGCGGCCGCGAACCACACTGCCAATCGGGAAGTCAGTTATAACGGCGTCCCACGGGTCTTTTTGCAGTTGTTTAAGACCCAGGGAAACGCGCTGCTTTTCCGAGTCCACCAGCAGCACCATAACCTGAACACGATCGCCGGGCTTCACCACCTTGGTGGGATCCGCCACGCGGGTATGGCTCATGGCGGAAACATGCAGAAGCCCTTCCACGCCGCCAAGGTCCACAAACGCGCCGTAGGGCTGAACGCTGCTGATAACGCCCTCCCGTATCTGGCCGGTGGCCAGCTCGCCCCAGGTTTTTTCCCGCAGCACCGCGATCTGGTCTTCCAGCACCGACCGGCGGCTGACCACCAGATTCCGCTCGGCGCGGTCAATCTGCATGATGCGGCATTTAACTTTTTCGCCGATCAGGGAATTGAAGTCCGCGGTAAAACGCACATCCACCTGACCGGCCGGCATAAAGGCGCGAATATTATTTATTTTTACTTCCAGACCGCCCTTGTTGGCACCGGTGACCATGCCCTCTACCACGTCCCCTTCGCGCAGCTGGTCCCAGCCGCCCTGGTTTACCGCGCCCTTGCGCGCCAGCAGCACAAGTCCCTCGCGGGCATTGTAGCCCGCAAAAACAAATTCAAATTCCTGACCGACAGCCAGCGGCGTTTCGGCTTCATCCGGATTATCTGGCCGGAACTGTTCAAGCGGAACGACCCCCTGCGACTTTCCGCCAAGGTCAATCAGCACGTCCCCATCGCGAATGACCGCCACCACGCCGCGGCGTGTCCGCCCGGCTGCGTCCGGTTCGGCGGCTCCGCCGGCACCCGGGCGCCCGCCACGGATTGGCCGGGAGGGATCACCCGCATCGCCGGCACCTTCCACGGATCGTTTGGTTACCTGGGAAAGAAGATCATCAATTGAAATCCCCCCCATTGCATCGGCGACCGCCTGATCAATACTCTGTTTGTCCTGCCCGGATTCAAAGCCCGACATCATTCAAATGATCCTCTGTTGCCCGTTGCGGTTCTCCGCCGCTGAATTTGCGGGGGTGCTTCCTGACCCCGGAGCCGCACGGCCCCAAGTCCGCATTCTACCCGCTTGTTTGCCACAAGCGAAGCGGTCGCGATGGATGGCGGCGACAGGTTGGGGGTCGCCGACCATTTCATAAAAAGAAATCCCCATCCATAAGAAGGATGGGGATTTAATTGTAACCACAAATTTTCGGCCATTTGGCGCAAAGTCAGGCTTAAATCGCGTCCGATCCCTGAACGCCGTCGCTGACGCGGATCACATTTTCCAGCGGCAGAACAAAAATTTTGCCATCGCCAATCTGGCCTTTGCCACCGGCGGCGCTGCGGGCACCTTTTACAATGGCATCAATGGTCGGTTTGACGAAGGCATCGTTGACGGCGATATCCAGGCGGACCTTGCGAATCAGATTCACCTGAAGCGGCTGGCCACGGAAATATTCCGTGTGCCCCTTCTGCCGACCGTAACCTTGAACATCGGCGACGGTCAACCGAACTACTTCCACATCGCTAAGCGCCTGTTTGACGGCTTCCAGACGATGCGGCTGAATGATAGCGACAATCCATTTCATGCGGGTCTCCAAAAAAATCTGAGATTCTGAAAACCCCGGCCTGGCGGCATTCACCGACCCAAGGCCGGGGTTTGAAAACATAATCTTAGCACGAAGAAAGACTTGGGCAACAGAATTGCCCCAGCCAATAGCGACTCAGTTCACGCCTCCGGGCAGCGCCACAGAGGCAACCGACCCGGTGTCGTAACCAACTTCTCCATGCAGGCCGATATCCAGCCCTTCAATTTCCACTTCTTCGGGCACACGAATACCGATAGTCTTGTCCAGCGCGAAAATGATAACGGCTGTGCCGAGGGCGGCCAGAACCACTGCATCCGAAGCGGCGAGGAACTGATACCAGAGCTGCTTCCAGTTGCCGAAAATCGCACCCTGCGGGCCACCCGGATTGATGATCTGACTGGCGAATACGCCGGTCAGCATGGCACCAAGGAAACCGCCGATGGCATGCACGCCGAAGGCATCAAGGGCATCGTCATAACCGAAGATGGTTTTAAGCTGGGCACCGCCGTAGCATACCACGCCGGCCAGCGCACCAATAATCAGCGAAGACCACATGGTCACAAAACCGCAGGCCGGGGTAATGGCGACCAGACCAGCGACAAACCCCGAGGCAATGCCGAGTGTGGTGGCGCGGCGATGGTGCATCCATTCGGCAAAGTTCCAGGCCATACCGGCCATGGCGGTTGCCACGGTGGTGTTCAGGAACGCGGTGCAAGCCAGCGGATTGGCCGCATTGGCCGAACCGGCATTAAAGCCATACCACCCGAACCAGAGCAGGCCGGCACCCGTGAGCGTGTTAAACAGTGAATTGGGCTGAATAACACCCTGGCCGGGATAACCGAGTCGTTTGCCGATCATGATGGCGGCGACCAGACCAGACACGCCTGACGAGATATGTACCACAGTTCCGCCTGCAAAATCCACCGCGCCCATTTTAAAAAGCCAGCCACCGCCCCAGATAAAGTGGGCCAGCGGGTCGTACACCAACGTACCCCACAGGAAGATAAACAGACACCATGCGCCATACTTCATACGTTCGGCGATTGAACCGGCAATAAGGGCCGGAGTAATCACGGCGAACATCGCCTGGAACATGTTGAAAATGGTTTCGGGAATGGGTGCCCCGCCTGGAGAGACAATGGTGTTCGGGCCGCACCACATAAGCAGGCGCGTGGGATCCCAGCCGATAAACTTCTGCAAGGTCGGGTCGGTTGAGGTGCCGAACGACAACATGTATCCGAAAACGAACCACTGCACGATAATCACGCCCAGGGCGGAATAACTGGTGATCATGGTCGCCAGG
>JAJZEY010000517.1 GCA_021805585.1 Planctomycetota bacterium | reverse complement strand
GGCCTGCGTCTGCAGCCGCTGCGGAATCTGGGCCGATTTTATCATTTAAGCAACCGCAAAGGGGTGCTGATTAGATCGGTGGATCCGCATTCCCCGGCATCCAAAGCCGGCCTGCAACCCCAGGACGTGCTGATCAGCGTGAATTCGCATCCCACCAATTGCCGGTTTCCGGAACAGTTGGCCGCTATTCTGCGTTATATTGCCGAGCAGCCGATCGGTTCAACTCTGGTGTTAAAGGTGGATCGGCCCGGCGTGGGCGGCCCGACAACCCATTTTACACTTAAGGTAAAAACGCAGCGGTTACGCAGTGCCGTTACACCGCAGCATGAAATTGCGGCCTGGGGAATCGCGGTGCGAAACCTGACGCCGGCCTATCTTCGCCAGCGGCGGATGAAGCTGATCAGCGGCGTGCTGGTTACCGGTGTTCGTCCCGGATCCATAGCCGATCGGGCGGGAATGCAGCCGGACGACATCATCCGCCGAGTCAATGGAATGGCTGTGACTTCCGTACGCCAGCTCAAACAGATTGTCGGCAAGATGAATGCCAAGGCGTCCGTGGCGGTGGTCGTGAAGCGCGGCCGCAGCGAGCATACGCTGGTGCTTGCGCATCATCACTAAGCCTTGGGCCGGCCACGGCGATTTATACCGTGCCGGTTATTGACGGATCAAACCGGCTCGACTGCCTGGCTGGTGTGTTGCGGGCAAAAGCGAATTGTTTTCCGGGCTGGATATTGTCTGTATCAGTCCGGCGTGCGAAACGGCGGAAGTAAACTTTTTTTTAATGGACATAAACAGGAATATATTGCTATGCGTACAAATCGGCATCATCTCCGGAGCCTTGTTGTGGGTATGACTCAATCCCGCGGAATTTACGCCTCGTTCGTCGGCTTTCTTCTGGCATTGACCCTGGTGGCCGGGCCTGCCGTGGCGGCCGGAACGGATCGCCATGTGAATTTGGCCAAGTTTATACCATCCGTTGCCCGCAGCCTGGTGTTCGTGCAATACACGGCAAAAGATGAATTTAACAAATCAACCAAAGTGGATGGCCAGGGACTGGTGTTGAACAAGCAGGGCGTGGTGCTGGTATCCGGAACCCTGTTTCCACCGATTCTGCCGTTAAGTTACATTCACGATTTGAAGATTTGCATTCCGGGTGGAAAACTTAAGAAGGTGGATGCGACTTACCTTGGTCGCACAGTCAGCGGTTTGTTTTGCTACATAAAGGCGAACAAGCCGTTGAAGGTGGTTCTCTTTTCACCTGCGGCGCATGCTGACATTTATCTGGGCGAAAAAGTGATCTCCGTCGGTCTGTTACCCAAGACCGAGGCCTACCGGCCTTATATCGGCATCAACCGCATTAAAGCCATTACGCTGGATGAACACCGGCTGGCGCTTACCGATGTTTTCGGTCTGACCCGCGCCACCAGTCCGGTTTACGATTTTCATACCGGCAAACTGGTGGGCATGACGGCCACCAATTCCGGTGAGACCGTCACCCTGGACCTATTGGGCCGATCTGTTCCGGTGACGATTGGCGATCCAGATCAGGAGGGATTGTTCCTTCCATGGTCGGAAATTCGCGGCGTGTTGAGCCGAGTGCCGGAAAAGCCGTTCCAAACCCGGCGGCCATGGCTGGGGGTTGTGGATGAAACCGGCCTTAAGCCGTCATTGCGGAAGCTGTATAAAATCAAGCAGAATGCCGGGATAGTGGTGGGAGGGGTCATTCCCGGACAGCCCGCCGACAAGGCCGGATTAAAATCACAGGACATATTGCTGACTTTAAATGGAAAGGCTTTCAGCCAATCCGCGGTGCCGGCACGAATGATTTCCGCCTTCGAGCGGGCGATGCTTACGCTTAAGCCGGGTGAAAAAGTAACTTTCGGCATTTTGCGAAACGGAACAAAAAAGATGAATATTCCGGTCACCATCGGCGATATGCCGCCGACACCGGTGCGGACTAAACGGTATTTGGACCGCCGGCTGGGAATGGTGGTGCGCGACCTTGCGTTTGAGGATTCTTACGCCCGCAAACTTCCGGCCACGCAAAAAGGCGTGGTGGTGTCGCTGGTGAAAGACGGTGCTCCCGTCACGCTCGGACATACGCCGCTGAAGCCCGGCTATTTAATTACGCGAATTAACAACCAGCCGGTGAAGGACGGGAGTCAGTTCATGAAGCTGCTTCACGCCGCACAAAAAGCTGGAACCGATGAAATTGTGTTCGTGGTGATAAAGCCGGATTCCAACACAGCGGTCTGTCGGATTGGCCTTCAATAAATAGTATCCGTGGCGGAGGTTTCGTTCATGGGCAAAACCAATTGCAATGTCGCACTGCTGGTTGAATCGTCCCGGGCATACGGGCGGAATCTGCTTCGCGGCATAGCGTTATATGTCCGATCGGTGGCCCAGTGGTCGGTTCTGCATCAGGAACGCACGCTTTCCGAGGGGTTGCCGGCCTGGTTGAATCCAGATGAGCTTGACGGGGTACTGGCCCGCATTGACAGCGAGGCAATGTTTGATCAACTGGTGAAATTGCGCATTCCGGTGGTCGATTTGCGCGGGCGATTTAAATCGCCGCGGATTCCGCGCGTTCTGGTCCATGATGCGATGGTGGCGCGGCAGGCGGCGGTCCACCTGCGGCAGCGTGGATTCAAAAATTTCGCCTACTGCGGCTTCAGCGGGGCCGATTACAGTGAAAATCGCCTGGCCGGGTTCGTCACGGAAGTGCGGCAAGATGCTTTTTTTGATTCCTACATGACCCGTCGGCCGCAGGATCACAGTTCCACATCGCAGGTCGAATTACATGGAATCGAAGAGGAAAAGCGCATCGGTCAATGGCTGGCCAAATTGCCGCATCCATGTGGTGTGATGGCCTGCAATGATATTCTGGGAAGAATTGTCCTTAACGCCTGTCGGTGGGAAAACCTGAAAGTGCCGGATCGCATCGCGGTAATTGGCGTGGACAATGATGAAGTGTTGTGTGATCTATCGGCACCACCGCTGTCAAGTGTCAATCCGCCATGCGAACGCATCGGATATGAAGCCGCCGCTCTGTTGGAACGCCTGATGCGCAAGGAAAAGGTTACCAGTGAATTGCTGCTCGATCCGCTGGGTGTGGTGGACCGGGCATCCACAGCCGTGCTGGTCACCGGCGATCAAATGGTAATTGAGACGCTGGCCTTTATCCGGGAGCATTACCTGAAGAATGTGCATGTGGGGGATATTCTCAAGCACTTGAAATCCGTGGGGCTGACCATGTCGCGCAGTACCATGGAACGGCGTTTTTTTAATATTCTGGGGCATACGCCACGCGATGAAATTCAGCGACTTCGTCTGGAAAAAACCCGTGAATTGCTTCTGGGAACGAATCTGCCGTTAAATCAGATCGCCACAATGGTCGGCTTTGAACATCATGAGTATCTTTGTGCTGTTTTCAAACGGGAAACCGGCCAGACGCCGGGCGATTATCGGCGCCAACTTGGTCGGCTGGAATCGGTGGACCGTCTGGCGAATGCGACGGCTTCCGCCGACTGATCCCCTTTCCCAAGTCCGGCTGCAGGGCAGCCAGCCCGACAGTGCGTTGCCCAGCGGCGTTGGTCGGTTGCCAGCTATTGTCACGGACGGCCATATTTAAGGCCGTGCATTATGCCACAGGCAAAACCTTGCGCAGCCGGTTGATAATATCCGGAAGAATTTCCAGCGTGACTTGAATTTCCCGGGCAGTGGTGAAATCAGACAGGGAAAAGCGAATCGACCCGTGCGCGGTCCGTTCGGGTATGCGCATAGCGCGTAACA
>JAJZEY010000068.1 GCA_021805585.1 Planctomycetota bacterium | reverse complement strand
GATTTATCTTGATTCTCCACGGCGCTACACGCTGGCTCTGGCACTGGCTGGGTTCAACGGGCAATATGGCGTCACACATCCACAATATCTGCTGGCGGCAAGCTGTGTCACCATGCTTCCCTGCCTCGTTCTTTTCTTCGCCGCGCAGCGCTATTTCGTGGAAAGCCAAACCTTTACCGGACTTAAAGGCTGACCGCCCCGCCCGCCTTAAATAAAATCCGTTTCTCCGTCGGCTTCCGCATGCCACGCCGAAAATCACCCGTGGTTATTCAATTGCCGGAAAGGAGAACCCCCTATTCGGGCCGGACCGGGACGTTGAGAATCATATACGGATAACTTACCCATTTTGGTCCAATGGTCTATAATTCATCAGGACTTTTGGAGACTCAATGACACCTACGGAAACGAAGTTAATCGACACTCTCACACAAGGCTTGAAATTGCGAATTGACCCTGCGATTCCTATTACCCCGACCACCACTATTTTCGGCAAGGCCGGCGGTTTGGGACTTGATTCGGTGGATGTACTGGAAGTGGCCGTCCTGATTGACAAACATTTTGGTGTGGTTCTTGAAGACAACAATGACGATGTACGCACCGCAATGACTACCATCGGTTCGTTGGCCGGTTATATCGATTCACATGCCGCCGCCGGCGGCTGAAGGGAACCCGCGGCATGCCAACGGAAACAGCGAATCCCGCTTTTCCCATGCTTTTGCGGCCATCCGGCGCAACGCTTTATCACCTGCGCATGGAAACCGATAAGCGATCCGACCCGTCGGCGGCAGCTGAATCGGGCGCGGTCAGTGCAAAACCCGATACGGGATGGCAAACCAACGACCGCATTTTCGCCGTTGCGGCTTTCGCCGCCGATCACCCCGGTTTTCAGGGCCATTTTCCAGGCCGTCCGATTTTGCCGGGCTTTCTCCACGTGCAACTTGCCGTGGACATTTTACGAATTTATGAGCCGCAGGCGGAATTAACCACGGTGCTGTCGGCGAAATTCCATCATCCAATATTGCCGGGAGCGGAAATTCAGATTGACCTGTTTCGCCAATTGCAAAATCAGGCCACAGCCAAACTGCAAATCGGCGAGGAGCCGGCTTCCAGTATGGAATTTCAATTTTCCACAGTCTCGGAACCCCCACCTGCGGAGCTGGTTAGCCAGACATCATAAAAATTGCCCCACTGATAGGGATATTGGCGTACGATTCGCTCAAGATCCGCGACATAGTCTTGCACCGCCTGATTCAACAGTTGGGCGCGGGCAAGGCCGGATGCCGGTTCGTATTTTCGCGGCATGGATGCGTGCATTTGATAGGTGCGATAACCCGTGCGAACGGTAAAGGCGTTAATCACGCTGGCCCCGGACAGCACAGCCGCCATAAACGGCCCGGCCGGCAGTTGCATGGGCCGGCCACAAAATTCCGCCACAATGGCCCGCCCCTGCATGGGCCGATCGGCGCGAATGGCCACCACATCGGCGTTTTTCAGCGCTTTCATCACACGAATTCCGGCCACAATCGGATCCGTTGAATTAATCCAGTCAATATCCGCCAGCGATTTCCATTGGTCGCGATGAAAATGTTCCGTGGTATCGCGCATGTCCCGATAGACCACAAAATGAGCCTTTCTTCCCTGTCCGATGTGTTTAAGCATGGGAGCGGACATTTCGGCGGCGCCAAAATGCGCGGTCAGCAGCAAGACGCCTTTTTCGCGCGGCAAGTCGCGCCGCCACGCATCTCCGGTGGCCGATGAAACCGTAAACCGGCTGCGGGAATCAGCCAGTGACACGCTCCTGTCTAAAAGCATTTTACCATATATATACATATGATATAACGCATTGCGCCACGTCACCGGTCGTTTGCCATCCGCCAATACGTGGGATAAAAATCCGAAACTCGCCCGCCGCGCCCGCCGGTCCGTCAGCCAGAACCAGAATGCCGCGGCAGCCACCACCCCGTAACCCAGCGGCAAAAATAAGCCGCCCAGACGCAGCATAAACAAATTCGCCTTGTATCCGCAATGATGCCGCAGCCGAATTCGCCGGATGGCGGGCACCGGATGGGAAGGGTCTATCGGCAAAGGCATGACTCCGCGGTTAATGGGACACTGGCCATACGACGCAAATGCGGGCTGCCGGCAACTTCACCCGCCGGTCGAATGAACTTATTCGCCGCCGTCGGCCCGCCGTTATCACGCGTCACCCGGCGGCAAGTTGCGCCCTTGAGCGTCATCGTCCGGGGCCGGGGAATCGACCCCGTCCGCGGCTGGCAGGGCATCCGCCGCGTCCGTTCCACCGGTCGTGGCACCGCCCACCGGAATAATCAGGCTGAAATTCGCTCCCTTCCCCGGCGAGCTGACCAGTTCAATCTGTGCCTTCAGCATTCCGGCCAGTTCCCGGCTTATCGCCAGTCCCAGGCCGGTGCCGCTGTATTCGCGCGTGACCGAAGCGTCGAGTTGACGAAACTTCTCAAAAATTTCCTCCTGGTGTTCCGGACTGATTCCCGGACCCGTATCAATCACACTTAATTTTACCCGGTCGGCGGCGGCCATGGACGCTTCCAGTCGAACCTGCCCGTCGGGTGGCGTGAACTTGATGGCATTGGACAAAAAATTGTAAAGAATCTGCTGAAGGCGGCCCGGGTCGGTTGTAATTAAAGGGATCGGACCATGCACGTGCAACGATAATTCGATGCCTTTTTTTTGAGCCAGCGGCCGCATGAAATTCATAAGCGATTCGCACACATCAGGCGGATTCACCCGTTCCATTCGCAGAACCAGTTTGCCGGCCTCAATTCTGGCCAGGTCCAGCAGGTCGTTAATCAGTTCCAGCAGTTGCCGCGCACTGGTTTGAATATTTTCCACATACCGCACCATGCGGGGTTCCCCGGCCACCTGCGGATTGCCCGAAAGCAGCTCCGCAAAACCGATGATGGCATTGAGCGGCGTCCGCAATTCATGGCTGACATTCGTGAGAAATTCGCTCTTCACACGGTTCGCCTGAAACAAATCCACATTCGACTGCGCCAATTCCCCCACGCGGGTGTCCAAAGACCGATTGGTCGCCTCCAATTGATCCTGCGAAGCCTTCAACGTTGCCAGCATGGTGTTAAACGTTTCCGACAACTGCTGAAATTCATCTCCGGTTGAAATGGCGGACCGAATGTGCAAATCGCCCTGCGCTACTTTTTCCGCCGTATTTTTCAGTACCCGCACCGGCTGAAGAATAAGTCGCGTGGTAATCAGATAAAACACTATAATCGCCAGAAAACCGCCTATAATGCCCGATATCACGATCACCACATGGTTAAGCAATAGCTGATCTTCATCAATCTGAACCGGCATATCTACCCGCACCACCGCCACCAGCGGCCGGATATCGGCACGTTGAACCACGGCGGCGGCCGTTGCCGGTTCAAAGCCGCCGTGATTGAACTTAAACCAGCCTGCCCATTGCGCGTGACAGCGCACACACGATTGAGTGGCGCGCACCGCGGCCGCATATTGATAGACCGGCCGCTCTTTAAAAAGATTTTTCAACTGACCATATTGCCGCCGCCGCGTGTGCCTTAAAAATTCCCCAATAGCCGCGCGTGTCACCGGTCCGGCTCCGTGCGGTGCCAAACCGGGGCTGGTCAGGGCCACGATTCGCGGCTGCGGATAGTTCAAACCCGCAAGATGCACACTGGCCCAGCGCTGTGCCGGAGTACGGGTTGGCGACGCAACCGCTTTTACGGCTACTTTCCCGCTTGGTCCCGTCGGCTGCGAAATTCCGCCGGTTTGTAAACTTT
>JAJZEY010000501.1 GCA_021805585.1 Planctomycetota bacterium | reverse complement strand
TTTATCCCCGCTATTGCATTGAACATGGCGCCAGCAACTGCGCGGACGTATTTACCACGGTTTCCGATGTGACCGCACTGGAGGCGGAAAAACTGCTGCACCGCAAGCCGGATGTGGTGACCCCGAACGGCCTGAATATCCGCCGGTTTGAAGCCCTGCATGAATTTCAGACCATGCACCGCCAGTACAAAGAGGCGATTCACAGCTTTGTGGCTGCCCACTTTTTCCCATCCTACACGTTCGATCTTGACCGCACGCTGTATCTGTTCACCGCGGGGCGATATGAATACACCAACAAGGGAATTGATCTGTTTATTGAATCACTGGCGCGGCTGAACCACTGGCTGAAGTCCGGCGGGATTGATATGACGGTGGTGGCGTTTATCATTTCGCGGGCGCCATATAAATCTATAAATGTAGATGTATTGAGAAGTCAGGCGATGTTCGATGACCTGAAGCTGACCTGCGAACGCGTGTCCGAGGAAATGTCGCAAAAACTGCTTTCCGTGGTCTGCACCGGGCGTCTGCCCGAGGGTCAGGAAATGCTTTCGCAGCAGGCGCAGGTGCGGTTGAAACGCGGGCTGCATGCCTGGCGGACCTGGCGCCAGCCGCCGATTGTCACCCACGATCTGTGGGATGACGCCAACGATTCGGTTCTGCAGAAACTCCGTGCGTGCAGGCTTTTTAATGCCAAAGATGACCGGGTAAAAGTCGTTTTCCATCCCGACTTCCTTTCCGCGACTTCGCCTCTAATCGGTCTGGATTACGATCAGTTTGTCCGCGGCTGTCACATGGGCGTTTTCCCGAGCTATTACGAACCTTGGGGATATACGCCTATGGAATGCGTGGCCAGCGGCGTGCCCGCGGTGACCAGCGATCTGGCCGGATTCGGCAGCTATGTCAGCAAACATATTCAGGACCCCGCCAATAACGGGCTGTTTGTGGTCGGCCGCCGTTATGCCAATTTTGACCAGGCGGCGCATCAATTAACTGAAATTCTCTTTAATGATGCCCTGAAAGAACGCCGTGGAAGAATTGAATTGCGTAACCGGGTGGAACGACTCTCGGAGTATTTTGACTGGAACAATCTGGTCTCCCATTACGCGCACGCCCATCGTCTGGCTCTGTCCCGGAAGTCACAGGCCGCGGTGTAAATCAACTTTCCGGTATCAGGCGGTTCGGTCGGACGTGCCCGGCGGGACCGCGGCTGGCGGACCATGCCCGCATGACGCCAGAAAAAATCGGCGGGGCAATGGCTCATGCCTCCGCTGTCGACTTGAGAGCCGCAATGATCTCCACACTTGCCGAGCACCCCAGACGATCCGCACCGGCATTAAGCATCGCCATTGCCGTGGGCAGGTCTCGAATGCCACCGGAAGCTTTCACGCGTAGACCCCCGGCATATCGTTTCAACCATTGCACGGCCTGCACGGAGGCACCGCCCGTGGGATGAAATCCCGTGCTGGTCTTTACGAAATCCGCGCCTGCTTGCCGCGCCGCCCGGCATCCGAATTGAATCTGTTGTTCCGTCAGAACAGCAGTCTCAAGAATAACCTTCACAACTATTTTCGGGTTCACCCTCCGGGCCTCGCCGACCACTCGGGCCATATCATCCTGTGCTTCGGCCATATTTTCCGCCAGAATAGCCGGCAGAAACGCCACCATGTCCACTTCATCGGCCCCGGCCTGTGCGCACGCCGCGGCCTCGGCCGCCTTTATATGTGAAAAGCCGGCGCCGAGTGGAAATCCGACGCAGCCGCAGGCGGCAGGCCGATTTCCGGCCTGTCCCATGCCGCCGTCGTTATCGAGAAGTGTTCTAACCAGTGGAATCCACCGCGGGTTTACGCATACCGCCGCAAAATGGTGTTCTATCGCCTGGTGCACCAGCCGTCGGATTTGGACTTCGGTCGCTTCGGGTTTGAGCAACGTGTGGTCAATTAATCCGGCGAGTTCAATTGGTGTCATCATGTGGTAATTCCATGCAGACCGGTGGATAACATTGATCAGGCGTCCTGGCGGGCGGTACCGGCATGCGTCTGCATCGGTATATCGGCACCTCGCCGGGCATAGTTCATTCCGCCAAAGGCGGTTCGGATTTTATCCATATAAATGTAAAATACGGGTGTGACAAACAGTGTCAGAAATTGAGAAAACACCAGTCCGCCAATCACCGCCAGCCCCAATGGTCGGCGGGTGTCGGCGTCCGCTCCGGTTCCCAGCGCAATCGGCAGCGTGCCGAGCAGAGCGGCCATGGTTGTCATCATGATGGGGCGAAACCGGATGGAACAGGCCTGATAAATCGCCTCGGCGGGAGAAAGGCCCTGCCGCCGCTGGGCATCAATGGCGAAATCGACCATCATAATGCCGTTCTTTTTTACCAGCCCTATCAGCATAATCACGCCGACAAACGCATATAAATCAAGGATTTTTCCGAAGATTATCAGTGTCAGCAGTGCCCCAAGGCCCGCAAATGGAAGCGCGGTCAGAATGGTGATCGGATGAATGAAGCTTTCATACAAAATACCCAGAACCAGATAAATCACCACCACGGCGACCAGCAGCAGCAAACCCATGTTAATGACGGCCTGTTGAAAAATCTGCGCCTCACCCTGGAAACTTGTGATAATCTGGGGCGGCAACGTCGCTTTGGCTGTGGCCTTAATTTCACTGACCGCTCTGCTTAGTGAGTAATCGGTCGCCACGTTAAAGGAAATTGTTACGGAAGGCAGAATTCCGGTCTGGTTGATGATCATTGGTCCCAGGCTTTTCGTGACCCTGGTAATTGCGTTCAGTGGCACGAGTTTGCCGGTGTTTGAAGTCACATACAACAGCCCGAGATCCGCCGGATTGCGCTGATATTTCGGCTCGGCCTCCAGTATAACTTCGTATTGCGCCTGCGGATCGTAAATTGTGCTGATTTGTTCAGCGCCGTAACTTAGGCCCAGCGCATCTTCTATTGCCTGATTGGAAACTCCCAGAATCTGGGCGCGGTTTTCATCTGGAACAATATTGACCTGTGGCGTCTTGATCAGCAGGTCGTTGTTAACTTCACGCAGACCGGGCAGCGTGGCCAGTTTTTCCGTAAATATGGGGGCGTATTTGAATAAGGCGGCCGTGTCCGGTGAAAGCAGTGTGAACTGATATTGCGCCTTGGTATTTTGACTGTCGATTGTAATCGGCGGGAGATTTTGCATATAAGCCCGCAAGCCGACGACGCGGCTAAATTTCGGTCGCAGGCTGCTGATAAACTGATCTGTGGTAAGCGGGCGATCGCCGGAAGGCTTCAGGTGAAAAAACATCATGCCGCCGTTGCTGCCACCAAAACGGCCGCCGCCGGCCAATGACATGAAGTTATCCACATTGGGATCATTTCCCACCAGAGAGGCCATGGCTTTCTGGTGGCGCACCAGGGAATCAAAAGAAATGCTCTGGGCGCCCTGTGTGGCCACCATCACATGTCCACTGTCACCGGCGGGAATAAAACCCTCCGGAATAACCACCAGCAGATGCAGCGTCAGCCAGAGGGTAAGTGCCGAGCCAATCAGGACGATCGGGCCGGCCCGCAGCACACCGCGCAGCATCCAGAGATAGAGCAGGCGTGAGGAATCAAAAAATGTTTCCATGACGCGATAGAAAATATTGTGGCGGCGGCCGCGCGGGTCCTTAAGCATCCGGCTGCAGAGCATTGGCGTAAGAGTAAGGGATATGCCTCCGGACATCAGAATGGCGGTGGCCAGAGTCAGGGCAAATTCATTGAGCAGCCGGCCAATAATCCCACCTAAAAAGATGATCGGTATAAAAA
>JAJZEY010000152.1 GCA_021805585.1 Planctomycetota bacterium | reverse complement strand
AAAGTATACTTCGTTCGGCGGTTTGGATTTAACTGATACGTCCAGCCACAGAATCGGTTTTGATCCCTGTAATCCCGGCAATGCAAGGAGCGAATAGATGCCTGACTCACCCATTCAATCGGTTGGTGCGGCGGTTTCACGCCGCGAGTTTCTGACGGTATTGACCACCGGTGCCGCCGCGATGGCGGTCGTTCCAGTACCCAGCGCCACAGCCCTGGCCCATAGCGAAGCAAAGGGTGCTGCGTTGCGCGGTCCGGACGGCCGAATAATTTCTTTTCATCCCCCTATGGCTTCGGGCATTCCGCTGGGTGGAATGGGGGCCGGCACATTTGAAATTCGTGCCGATGGAGCCATGTACGACTGGCAGATATTTAACAACTGGGCACAAAAACTGATTCTACCGGACACATTTTTCGCGATTCATGCCCAACAGAATGGTCCGGCTGGCCCAGCAACAGTAACGCGTCGGCTGGAAACACTACGCCATAACGGCAAACCTGGTGCGCCAGTCGGCAATATTACCTATGTGGGCCGTTTTCCAATCGCGCAACTTAATTATGACGAACCCGCATTGCCCGTGAATGTAAAATTGACGGCCTGGTCACCTTTTATTCCGCACCAGCCGAAAGACTCCGGCCTGCCGGCCGCCATCTTCCGGTTCGCGGTTAGCAATCCATCAGCTGACCGGGTAAAAACGACGCTCTTGTTCAGCATGCGCAATGGCGTGGGCTTGAACAACGGCTGGACGGGCACACAAAATCAGGTGGAACGCCACCCCGACATGACGGCAATTTATATGAACGCGCGGACCGATTCGCGCCCATCGGCTTTTGATAAACCGGTGCGCGTACTGGTCCTGCTGGAGTCCATGCCGGCTCGTGTGCGCGAAGTTTTTGCCGACACCCGCAATCTTCATCTGGATACCAGCGTCAACCTGGGGGATACACCGCTTCGCCTGCCCGTGGCCACGGCGGCGGAACTGGCCGCAAGGTATGACGCGATCTGGCTGGGGGAAATTCCCCATGCCAGCGCCACCCTGGGCCAGCACAATATGGAATTGATACGCGACGCGGTGCACAGCGGTGTGGGGCTGCTGGTCACCGGCGGATGGGACGCGTTTTATGGCGACAGCCCAGACCGCTGGGGCCACCTGAACGGCACGCCTGTTGAGCAAGCGTTGCCCATCACCTTTTGCGATACTTTTGACGCCATCGGGGCCCAGGCCCAAATCAAGGTCAACCTGAAAACAGATTTTGTGCTAGGCTCGCCGGAAAGCCAGACTCTGGGCGGCTACAACCGCATTGCCTCGGTTCGGCCGGGCGCAAAGGTTATTCTGGAATCGGACAATGGGTCGCCACTGCTGATCACCGGTCAATACGGCAAAGGCCGAACCGCGGTGTGGGCCACAGCGGTGGACGGGGGCTGGCCGCCGCAAAATTGGGCACAGGCATCGGCCTTTTATGGCGGGTTGCTGGGGCATTTGGCGCATGCGACCTATACCTCGGGCTATGGCGTGGATTCTTTTGAATCATCGTGGGGAAATATGACATTGGCGCTGCTGGATACGCAAGGGGCCTCGGCTGCCCAATGGCATGATTCCGCGGCATTCTGGGGTTCGTTTGAACGTGATGGATCGCTGGTAAATCAGGACGTAGCGGCTGGGGACCCGCGAAATGCGGCCATGGCGTGCACGTTTGAACTATCTCCCGGCCAGACGCGGGACGCAACGTTTCTGGTGACATGGCATTTTCCCAATCAATACGATTATTCAAATAACCGCAATTTTTTGGGTCACATGTACAACCGTTGGTTTAACGACTCGCGGGAGGTTGTGCACTATGTGGCGCAGCGGCATGCGGGGCTTTGGTCGCAGACCGAATCGTTTCAGAACGCGCTGTATGCGGGCAGCCTGCCGGCGAAAGTAAGCGATGCGATCAACGCTCAGCTGACGACACTTAACAAGGAAACCTGGTGGGTGAAAGATGGCACGTATGCCGTGTGGGAAGGGATGGGCTGCTGCGGCCTGCAAACGCTGGACGTCGCATTTTACGCATCGCATCCCCTCTCCCTTCTGTTTCCGCACCCGCACAAAACATCCATGCGGCTGACCGCCCGGCATCAAAAGGCGGATGGCGAATTGCCGCACTTTTTTCCCGGAACATTTGAACATCCCGACGCGTGGTACAAGATAGACCTTATGCCGGCATTCGCCCTGATGGTTTATCGCGATTATCTCTGGTCCGGGGATATTGGCTATCTGCGGGAAATGTGGCCGGTCGTTACCAAGGGTATTGGTTACGACCAGCGCACCGACAAAAACGGGAATTTCCTGCCTGATGATAACGGCCCGGACAGCACCTTTGACGGCTGGCCAATGAATGGCACCACATCGTATGTATCCAGCATTTTCCTGGCGGCACTGGCTGCGGGCATTCGCATGGCGGAAATTCTGGGAGATTCCGCCATCAAGGCCAATTACACGGATTGGCTGGAACGGGGAAAACGCAGTTTTGAGACTGAATTATGGAATGGCCGGTATTATCAGATGGCTAGAGACACAGCTGCTGGTACGCAAAATACTGGAATTCTACTGGCGGGAACGGTGGGGCAATGGTTTGCGGACCTGTGTGATCTTGGCGATATTCTGCCGCGCGATCATGTGTGGTCGCACAACGAAGCAGCGTTCCATTATTGCCGACAGAAAACACGCCAAGGCATGCCGTATGTGAATGCGGATGACGGAATCGCGTATATAAATGGTTTCTGGCCGCACGGGGGCACGCCGGCGGGTGAAGGGCAGTGGAGCGGACCATGGACCGGGATTGAATACATGTTCGCTTCCGCGCTGGCGTGGTTGAACCGTGCGGATCTGGCGGTACAGGTAACCACCGATGTGTATAACCGCTATGTGAACAGGCGTGCGCCATGGGACCATATTGAATGCGGCGATCACTATTTTCGGCCCCTAAGCGTCTGGACCGTGCTGCTCGGTTTGCAGGGCTTTCGCTGGGATGCACCGCGACGGTCACTCGGTTTTGCACCTCGAATATCCCCGGAAAATCACCGCTCTGTTTTTTGCACAACCGCGGGCTGGGGTGAATATTTTGCGACCACCACAGGCGCAGTACGCCAGCACCGCGTGTTGCACCGGGCCGGAAAACTGACGCTTTGCGAATTCACCATCGGGCGATCGGCACATGAAGGCAAAACGCCTCCGCAGGCGGTACAGGCAACCTGCGCGGGCAAGCCGATTGTGGTGCACACGGCGCACACTGCGAATCGGCTTGTTTTCTCCTTCCCGCAGCCGTTGCGGCTGGCAGCGAATTCGGTCCTGGAAATCGGGTGGCATTCGCAGGATTAGTCTCCGGAGGGCTGTGCGAAGCTACCCGCGGGAGGTCAGAAAGCATTGGCACCGGTTTGCTAAATAACTTATTTCTGATACATTTTCTTCGTTGTACCCGATCAGGCTGCGGACCTGCCAACCTGCACGGCAGCCATTGGCGGCGGCTGGTTGGCGGCCGCACGAGCTTTGAAAGGCGAAGCGGCTGCGATTCAGACGGTGTATGTGTTGGAAGTGGCGTTTGAGGAATAAAGCAATGCGAATATCTGGGAACAAAATAGGTTTGGCACTTTGCGGACTGTTGGCGATAAGCACGCTGGCGGGCTGCTCGAAATCCACCAAAAGCGGATCTTCCGCGAATTCATCCGCGCAGGGTGGCACCACCCCGCGACTGCGCATCGCGGTGATCCCGAAGGGCCACACCGATGTTTACTGGAAGTATGTACATGCCGGTGCGGCGGCGGCGGG
>JAJZEY010000513.1 GCA_021805585.1 Planctomycetota bacterium | reverse complement strand
AATCAGCACTTTGCCCATTCCGCCATTACTGGCAGGCACTGAAAGATACACCGTTCCCGTGGTGCCAACGCAGTCGGCGGTTTGTACCGTGCCATCGTCCTGCTGGCCCATCAGCCATTGCAACATACCGGCGGTCAGGGCACTGCAACCGGCACCGGCTGCCGCAGCGGCCAGCAGCACCAGCCCGGTCCACCAGCCCATGGAAAGAGCGGCCATTCCCGCCAGGCCAAAAGCCGTCACCGCGGCCACAATTCCCTGAAAGCTGACCATGCCGGCCAGCCAGGTTTCTCCGGAACCGGTGCCCGCATGGCGTATGCCCAAAGCGTGGCGCATCAGTCCGCCCATCCAGCCCGGCGGGCCGTCTTTGGCCGGCGTTCCTCCATGCGGAATAGCGGCATGGGCATTCTGAAGCGTGCCGCGCAGGGAATGGTCCGCAGGTACGCTATGCACATGGCCGACAGGCAAATGCGTGATGTGTCCGGTCGGCAGGTGACTGGCATGGCCGCCGGGAAGATGCCCGCCCAGTGAAAACAGGCTTAAAACAAACTGGCACACAAATACCGTGCCCCCAACCACCGCGCAGATGAGAAATAAATTACTCAGCATGACGCAGGCCATCTCCTGTCCGCGTTACGTTCCGACATCCAATTCCCGATACGGGTAATGGAAATTATCCGGCATGGACCGGATTCATTCAAGCGGACGATCCAAATCGCGGCAATGGGGTGTGCCCGTTTCGGCGGACCGCACCGAGGTATTGCACCATCACCGGTTCAATGTGGCTTCACCTTCCGTTCGTCGGCGTGGTATTATAAGGCATACTTCCAGGGCGGCGGTGGCTTCTTTCAAAAGCGGCGGCCGTCAGAAGTATCAGGAGACCAATTTAAAAGGTGATCTGAATGCCGACAATCAGCCTCTTTTTCGGGATCGTCATTCGGATGTATTACGATGATCTCGCGCCGCCCCATTTCCACGCGTATTATCAGGATCGCCGCCATTATTCTTATTGAAACGTTGGCCGTCCGTGACGGGTACCTGCCGCGGCGAGCCATGGCAATGGTGCTTGAATGGGCGGCAACGCATCGTAAGGAATTGCAAGCAGATTGGACCTTGGCGGCAGAACACAGGCCGTTGAATAAAATTGAACCGTTGGAGTAACCAAAAAATGGATAAGATTGTAAAAAGGGTGCAGTCATGCGGACAATTTCAGTTGGAAATTGAATTCACGGATGGCTTGATCGGGCGGCTGGACGTTTCGCAGCGACTCTTTGGGCCGGTATTTGAACCGTTGCGGAATGCCAAACTTTTTGAACAGGTATGTGTAGATCAGTTCGGTGCCATATGCTGGCCCAACGGCGCGGACCTCGCACCCGACGCCCTTTACGACAGCTTGGCGGGGACGCGTGGCCAGCCTGCGAAGGGTACCGCATCAAGCTGGTGAAGCATTCCGCCTGAATCTGCGAGTGACGCAGCGGTTTATGGCCTTAATGTCATTCACCGCAAGCCTCCAATCGGAACCCTGCCCGTAAATGAGGAGGTAACGGCGCATCAGCTATACGATTACATTTATGCGCTGCCCATTGTTCGGCGTATCCGCATTACCGGCGAAATCCGCGGTTTTGTCATCGTTATGATGAACCGCAGATTTAGGACGAAGCGCGGATTTTGCGGATTGCGCGGATAGGAGTGACGAACCTCGCTGCCGAACTCGTTTTCAAAGATTTAAGTCGGGAGATCGGCAGAACACGGGCTCGGCTATCGATGTGCTCAATGCCCTTAAACCCGGGCTGGACGAAAAACTTTATGGAGCCGCCTGGCACCCATATGGGGACGCAAATCGCTTTGGGCACACGAATCAGATCATTTGCCGATTGCCAAGAAAAATCCGCAGACCCCAAAACGGTGGGGCCGCAATAATCAATCGCGCCGGCGGCCGTGTCGCCGTCCGTCGTTATCGCGCCAGAAGACCATACACATTCAGTGCCTTGCTGGTACTGACATACACCCGTCCATTGGCGACGGTGGGTATGGAATTCATATCTTCCTGTGTGCCGATGATTTTATTGGTAATGCCATTACGTCCCTTCCCTTTATTGCTGTCAAACAGAACCTGCCGCAGATTGCCGGCGTTGTAAGCCATCAGCCGATTGCCGCTGCGGTTTAACATCCACACAATGCCATCACGATTGCCATTCGCGGAAATTTCCGGGGTTGATCCCGGATAGGGATATCGGCTATGCGATTCGGATACCGGCTGCGGACGAATATGGGCACCGGAAATTTCAAACGCCTTGGCATAATCGCCAACTTCCGCGTAATAAATCAGACCACTCCGCTTAAGGTTGCCGGCGTAAAACGCACCGGTACTGAAACCCGCTCCGGTGGCATGATCCAGCATTTGCACGACATTGTTGAAGCCCGATTTGCCGTCGCCGGCTGCGTCGCCATGGTATCCACCCAGATTGTCGCGATCCAGAAGGTAAATAATTCCCTGCTTGTCGTTGATCACCAGCAGGTGCCGGTGTTGTGCATCCCCGACCGAAGGGGGCAGCAGAACCGGGCTTGAAGAACCGATGTCCAGATCGCCGCGCAGCAGGACGTTTTCGTCCCTGGGTACAAAATAATCGCTTACATGCAGGCCAAAACCATTGGGATTGTCCGCATGTTGATGCGTATCCGAATCGGGCGTCAGCTTCAGGACGGCATCGCCGTAATCCCCGTTCGCCGGCACCGCCATATTCCGCAAGTCGGTCGGCAACCGTCCGCTATACGGAGCCTTGACAAGTCTGGTGTCAAAAGTGCCGTTGCCCGTTTCCACAAACATGTTGCCGCGCCGATCCATGGCAATGGGGCCTCCCCATATTCCGCCGGCCCAGCCGTTTGGCGTGACGCTGAAAAGCGCTTTAAGTGTCAGATTTCCCGCCGAATTTTTAACCGTGGTATATCCGAGTATCCAGCCGTTGTAAGGGCCAATATCGCCCGGATCCGCACAGGCCATATAAAGCAGATGGTTCACCGGATTGATCGCCAGATACCGGAAAGTAATCTCATATCCGTAAAACCGGTCGCGTTTGCCGTTCTTCCGGGCAATGGATGGGCCGCTGATGTCCTGGCCCCTGGGGCCGCTTTCGGAAATTTTAACATCGTGTGCGTAGTGCGTTCCATTGCGTATATTTAGCGAGCTAAGTATATGTATCCAATGCAACTGGCCGTGCGTGCCGGGGCCTTTTTCCGTCTCCTCGCATTCCACATAAAGAGCGCCCGTGGCCGGATCAATCACGGGCGTATCTTCCAGCGGCTGGTTTTTGGCCGCCCAGTTCGGATTTATCTCGCGGGCTGTTACCACATCCCGCGGATTGTCGAAGCGGGTCAGCAGATTGGTTTTCCACAGCACCGTGCCGTTGTCCGCGTTAATGGCATAAACCGAGTCGGTTGCGGTGGCGGCAAAAATGACATTCTGCACGCCTGTGTGCGGTCCGGTGGTAATATCCACGCCCGTCATCAGCAGCGGCTGGCCATAGTCGATGCCATCCAGGCGCGTCACAAACAATTTGCCCAGCGATCCGGGCCGGACATTGCGCGGGGTTAAGATTCGTTCACGCAGGTTCTGACCGGTGTTATGCAGGTCGTTGTGATTGGTAAGCACGTTCACCGCGCCGGCCTGACGATATGCACCGACCACCAGCGCCAGGGCCGCGATCCGCGGCAAGAGTTTGCGCACAATCGTAAAAGCCGCCGCCGGCGCATGGCCGGGCGTCGCTTGCCGGGCCGCCTGCCTCAATTCCGGTATGCCGTTTAGCCGTCGGAGCGTGCCAGCCCATTTTAATACACATATCGCCATGTTTGCATCCTCATTTGTTGATCGTGTTTAAGCGTTTATCGGACATTCCGGGTTGCGGCTATTTCCGCCCGCCGGCCGCTTGCCTGGTATTACGTCCGGACAGTATGACGCAACGGCGCGACAGTCGTCAATGTCCCCGGACTCATTTTAATCCGGATCCGGAATAATGCGCGTCAGCAGGTCGCGGATGATGGCCTCCGGTGTCACGCCGTCCAGTGAAGCTTCAATGCTGGGGATCAGCCGATGGGCCAATGCGGGAACCGCAATCTCCTGAATGTCAGTCAGGGAGGCGTGGGGGCGGTGTTGCACCAGCGCCATCGCTTTGGCCATCAGCATAATCGCCTGAGCGCCGCGCGGGCTGCTGCCATGGCGGACATATTGTTTCACCAGATCGGTTGCGGCGGGGTGCTCCGCATGGGTCGCCATGATCAGTCGGGCGATATACCGCTGCAGGTTTTGGCCCACGGGAATAACTCGCACCAGGTTTTTCATGTCGACCAGCATGGCGGCGTGAATCAGGGTAAAAGAGCTTGCGTGCTGCGTGCCGGTGGTGCGCTGCATAATTTCCAGGAGTTCGGCTTCCGTCGGGATTTCCACACGCAACTTCACGGCAAAGCGGTCAAGCTGGGCTTCCGGCAGCGGATAGGTTCCTTCCATTTCCAGCGGATTCTGGGTGGCCAGTACAAAAAAGGGTTCGGGCATTTGGTGCGTCGTACGGCCGACGCTGGCACTTCGTTCGGCCATCGCTTCCAAAAGGGCCGATTGCGTTTTGGGTGTGGCCCGGTTGATTTCATCGGCCAGAATCAGGTTGCCGAACAGCGGTCCGGGCTGAAATTGCAATGTGCGATTGCCCATGGCATCGGCCACCAGAATGCTGGTGCCAATAATGTCCGCGGGCATCAGGTCCGGCGTGAACTGAATTCGGGAAAACGTCAGGTCCAGAACCTGCGCCAGGGTGCGCACCAGAAGAGTTTTGCCCAGCCCCGGTACGCCTTCAAGCAGCACATGTCCGCCCGTCAGCAGGCACAGCAACGTGTGGCGGATAATCTGGCGGTGGCCGACAATCACTTTTCCCATTTCGTTTTCCATGGCCGAGAAATGGCTGGAAAAGGCTTCCATCCGCGCGGCGATTTGCGTATCGGTGGGCGGTGTGGGATCAGGGGATCCGGTGACTATAAACGTTTTGGGCAAGGTCATGATAAAAGAATAACCCCTGTGAACAAAAATTTACAGCCGTGCGTGGGTTATTCCGGTCCGTTGGTTTTCAACAGTTCGGCCAGCGCGCGGTAATCGGTTTTGCCGGTCCCCAGCAGGGGCATTGCGCTGATCCGCTGAATCATGCGCACATTATGCAGACCGGAAAGACCGGCCTGGCGGATCGCCTCGTTGGCCGCGGCACGATCAATTTGGCGCGTGGTAAACAGCACCAGTTCCGGATGGTCCTCATCCGGCGTCGGCAGGACGGCAATTCCCGGACCGGTATCCGCCGCGGAGGGGAACCGGGCGGTCAGCACTTCTTCAATCGCCGGAAGCGAGACCATTTCTCCGCCGATTTTCACGAACCGTTTCAGGCGGCCCATAAACGTCATGTTCCCCTGTGCGTCCATGGCCACCAGGTCACCGGTTTTGTACCAGGTTTCATCGTTCCACTGGACAAACGGCGACGCTCCCTGATAGTTCAAATAGCCGGGAAAAATGCTCGGCCCGCGCACCAGCAACATGCCGGTGCTCCCCGGCGGACAGGGCTGGTCGGATTCAATATCCACTATCTGACATTTTACCGAAGGTAACGCCCGGCCAATGGTGCCGGGCATCGGATTTTCCTGACGCACAACCGACACAAACGGAGAGCATTCGGTAATGCCATAACCCTCCAGAATGTCGGCTTTTTCGCAGTGCGTCCGCAGCAGATCATAAACCGCGGCGGGGCATTTTTCCGCGCCGGTCACGCACAGCCGCACCGCGGACATATCCGCATTTCCGGCCGCCCGCATAATATTGGATACAAATGTGGGCGTGCCCAGCAGAATCGAAACCCGCCATGTCCCGATCAGTTTTGCCAGCGTGGTAACATCATTTGGATTAGGATAATGCACCACCCGCACACCGGAAAGAATCGGAAGCAGCATCGTTCCGGTAAGCCCGAAGGAATGGAACGGCGGCAACATGCCAAGGAAGCGATCGGACCGGCAAATGCGGAAACTTTCCAGCGCATCATGAATATTGGTCAGTAAATTTTCGTGCGTCAGCGGTACGGCTTTGGGCAGCGACTCTGACCCGCTGGTAAACAGCACCACCGCCGCGGAAGTCGGCTTTGCCTCCAGTCTTCCGCGACCGGGAATAGACAGCAGACGCCGGGGCATAAACCGGGCTTTAATCGCAGCGGAAAGTTTCGCGGGCATGCCCAGATCCCGCGCCAGTTGTTCCAGCGGGACCATGGCAGATTGCAGGGCGGAAAGGTCAATGCCCTGGCCGGCCAATCGCCCAAGCAGAACTTGCGAGGTAAGAATGTGCTGGATTCCCAGCAGGTCCATGGCATGGCGGATATTTCGCTGGCCCGCAGTCCAGTTGATCATCACGGGCGTTTTGCCCGAAAAAAGAGTCGCGAGAAAAACCGTGTCCACCGCCACGGAAGCCGGCAGCAGGATGCCAATGTAATCGCCATCAAGACCGGCGATCGGCCGCTGAAGGGCGAAAAGCGACGTCAGCAGATCGCGATACGTTCGGGAGCCGCGCTGCAGATCCGCGACGGCGATCCGCTTTGGGTTGGCCAGCGCCTGCGTCAGAAACACTTCCTGAAGGGTCCGCCCCTGGGGAATTTGCACACGCTCGTTGGAAGAATCCTTCAGCCACGCAGGTGCGGGCGGGGGGATGCGAACGTCAAAGGCTTCCGTGGATAATTTTCCACAGGCCGCCAGCATGACATCACCGACGGATTGCAACGCCTCAACGCTGGGTACGGCCACCGCGAATTCTTTTTCCAGCCAGAATATCAGGTCGGTCACCGCCAGGCTGTCCATGCCCAGGTCGCCGGCCAGTTGCTGGGTTTCTTTAACCTCCGCTGCGCCGGTTTCCTGGCACAGGAAATCGCAAACGATCCGACGCGTGGCCGGGGGAATGGCGGAATCCGTCCCGGCGGCGGCGGGAGCCTGCGGTTCGGGAAGGTCATGGGGGCCACCGGTTTCCCACCGGCTGTAAGGGATATAGCGGGCGGCGGGCGCATCGGCGTTATAAAACGAATCAAGATATGTATTTAGTGTGGATTTATCAGCCGTGCGGGGAATATCCGCCGGTTCGGCCAGTGTCACGGTGACTTGGCGCCGCGGCGCGAAAAACAGTCCGCTGGCCAGCAGGCCGGAAATGTGCCCAACCAGACCCCGCACCAGATCCGGCGTCCCGCCGCCCGCCCAGCCAAAACTGCTGCCCCACAGGCCGGTGGTGCGCACCAGCACCACACGGATATCCGGCAATTCCACCAGAATCCGGTGCGCACCGCTGACGGCACCCAGTTTTTCCACCCGCGACCGCATGATGCGGCCCGCCGGATAAAGCAGTACGTTTTCGCCCCGCCGCAGGGCTTCAATGCATATCCCAATCGCTTCGCCGGCGCGATCGGCCGCTCCGCGATCCAGCCTGGATACGTCGGCGATCGGCAGCACGCCCAGAATGTCCGCTATTTGCCGCACGATCGGTTTGTTGATCTGATTTTCCAGTGCCAGCGGACGCACCGCGAAGCGGCCATGCAGCCACGCGGTTACTATCACCGGGTCAATCAGGGCTGGATGATTGGGCAAAAAAAGAATTCCCGTGCGGCCTTTTTGCGCTACGGTATCAATTCCATTTAACCTGACACGGTAGCGCAGCGGCAGAATGCAGCGGGCTTTCAGGCACAAGACCCGCGCCGGCCAGGACGGTATACCCGGACGGTTGCGAACAAAAACGGTGGACATCCACAGGGCCACCGGAATGGTGGCAATGCCGCCCAGCATGAATATGGCGGTGGGTTGGAAGGCGCGGCTCAGCGGCGTGTACAACAGGCT
This sequence comes from Planctomycetota bacterium, assembly GCA_021805585.1. The sequence goes on along the minus strand of JAJZEY010000513.1, from coordinate 7,539 downwards.
GCCGCACAGAATGCCGACATAGCCGACAAACCATGTCGCCGCAATCACCCGGCCGCGGTGTTCAGCCGCCGGTCGGACCTGGAAAAAGCTTTCCAGCGGCACCATCATAATTCCACCGGATATGCCCGCGCCGGCCAGTACAAACACACAGTAGGCAAGTCGGGCCTCCACCGGCAGCAGCGGCGCAGCGCCGATGGCCATTAAAAACAGCGCCAACGCCCCGGCCGCCGGCGCGCTGGCCCACAGCCCGGCCTCGCGTTTGGTAATTTTTCCCGCCACCAGTGAACCAATCACCACGCCCACAAGTTCCGCCAGCGAAAGATAGCTGGTGCGCAGTTTCGTTAAATGGAACTGCGCGATGCCCATCTGATTAATCACCAGAACCTGCAGCACCGCAATCAGCCAGAAATAACTGTCCGCGAGGATGGCGGTTCGCAGCAGCCGGTCCGGCCAGAGGCGACGAAGTTCAAGCACGGAACTCAGCGGACCCGCCCATGGAAATCTCGCTTTTGGATTTGCCGGCGCGCGGCGGGGCACGCCAAAGCTGACCAGCAATCCGGCGATCGCAACGCAAACCAGAATGACCGCGACCACCACTCGGCCGGCGGATATGTCTCCGGGCGGAATGACCGTCGGATGCGTGGCTGCGGATTTCCCACCTGCAATTGCCGCCGTTGCTTTTGCGGCCGCATGGCCGGCGGGCCGCAGAAAGCCGGGCAGGTGGACCATGCCGCTGGCGCTAAGGGCGACACCCGCCACAATCACGCCCACCAGAATGGCCGCGGTGATGATGGATTTAAGCCGCGAATTAGCCTCCACAACGAAACTGGCTGGATAAATATCCGGAATACTGCCCACCAGCGATGGCCCGAAGATATTGGCCTGAAAGGCCATCAGAAAAATAACCGTCACAATCACCGGCCAGTTGAGCGTCAGCACCGCCCACGCCCCCATGCTAAGAAACAGCAATTCCATGGCTTTGGCAAAAATGACCACGTTGCGGCGGCTGAAGCGGTCCGCCATCCAGCCCGCCGGGGCCGCAAAAAGCAGAAACGGAAGCGTATAAAAGGTGGAAATCCAGCCCTGAAGCGCGGCATGGTGATGCGCAACAGCCAACAGGCTCACCGACTGTTTCATAAAATTGTCATTAAAATTGCCCAGGGCGTAGGCGATGGCCATGGCCAGAAACCGGGTGCGACCCTGCCGAATTTCCGCGGCAAGTTGCGCCGCCTGCATCGCGGCCGCCGCGCCGGCGGAAATGCCTTGATCCTCAGTTCTCGCCGGCATTGCATCAGGCATAATCCGCCTTTAAATGTTATCTACGTTTCGTCCGCCTCCGCGGCAGGTACCTTCCGTGTTGATATTATGCGGTGGCGCGCGGAAATGGAACCGTGGCGGCACGCGGCGGTGTGCACATTGGCCATTTGATGTGGATTTCGGACATTAAATTGCGAATTTCAATTCCGGGTTCAAATGGCGGATCCGCTATGGGCTTTGCCGGATTGGCAAGCAATGGCCTTCATTGCGGAATGACGGAAAACCCATTCGCTGCGCGCAAAAAAAAGCCGTGTGGAGGAGGGTATATCCACACGGCCTGGCGGAGGAGGAAACGAGTTTGGGAAATGCATGGAGCAGATCAATCAGACACAGACCCCCAATTTGTGGTTAAGCTTTTTGGTCTGCACCATGCACCTGAATTTTCAAAACGGCTGAGGCTCGCGAAGACTTCTCTGCTCCTGTCTTTCCGGCAGCCTTGACCGGCTTTCCAGTCAAACTTGCCTCTGTCTGCCTCTCGCATCTTCACTTCGATGCCTCAGCTCGCACTAGACTAATAATGCAACTGACGTGCCAATTCGCTAAAACCTGAAAAAATATTCTCGCCGCCGCTTGGAACACAAAAATAGAGCTAAAAACGATGAAATTTGCCCTTCCGCAAAATTGTTTGTCACAAGCCTGCGGCCAATCGCGCGCGTTTTGTTATTCGGACTGCCGCACAATTAGGATGACCCGGATATTTATGCCTAAGACATAGTCAAATAACCCGCTCCTGGCAGGCCGCCACCGCGCATGGTGTCCGCTGGCGGGTAAAACTTGTGGCGATTTTCAGGATTGTGGACTGAAAATGATTTCCCGTAGCGCCGCACCCGATTTAACCCGTGGACAATGCGTTGTCCAGGCCGCTGGCGTTTGTTGCTGTTTTAGTAATGTTTTGTTGAAGATTCCGCCTTCCATGGACGGAATTGTTTTTAGAGTGCCAATTCAAGCGGTTGGATGCAGTGCCGCCGGTGCATATTCACGCGGATTCTCCGACCGGGGCACCTGGGCATGGGATTCAAGCATTTTGCCATCGGATCTGCGAAGGTCCACGACGTGCAAATCCAGGCGTGTGCGGCCGTTGTAGGTGTCAATGCGCGGCTCCACCGCCAGGTCAAGTTCCATCCCCGCGGGCAGATATGGCTCTAATAAGCCCATGCGGAAAGCTACCGCCCGTGCAGTTTGTGTGCCGATGCGCAGTTGCAATTGCAGATGTCCGCCCGCGGCACCCATGCGCCGGGGGGCACCGGCCAATCGCGCGCCGGCAATCAGAAATTTCGGACGTGGATTGCCGCAGCCAAACGGGGCCAGATTTTCCAGTTCGCGCACGGCCTGAAGGTCCAGGTCGTTTTCGGTGAGTTCGCCATCCAGTTCCAGCGCGGCGATAAATTGTAAACTTGGATGGCGGTTGCGCACAAATTCACACAGGCGACGGCGAAACGCTTCCACATTGCCGACTTCCAGGCGAACGCCACCCGCGGCCGCATGGCCGCCACCGCTTATCAGAAGATCGCGGCAGAATTCAATCGCTTCGTGCAAAGGAATGTCTTTAATGCTGCGCCCCGACCCGGCGGCATGCGCCCCTTCCTGCGAAAGAATAAATGTCGGCCGATTGAAAGCATCCACCAGACGCGAGGCGACAATGCCGACCACGCCCGCGTGCCAGTTGTCGCTGCACAACACAATGGCCGGCGGCATCTCCCCCGGCTGGCGCGCCATGGTTAATGCCGCAGCGGTAATTTTGCGTTCGGTGCCCTGGCGGTCCTTATTCTGCCCTTCCAGATAATCCGCAAGTTCCATGGCGCGGGCTTCATCATCCGTGGTTAAAAGTTCAACGGCTTCGGATGCGTGATCCATTCGACCGGCCGCATTTAGCCGCGGTGCCAGCAGAAAGCCCACGGCCGTGCCATCAATCGCTTTGTTCGTCAGACCGGCGGCCGAAATAAGCGCCTTAATGCCGACCAGCGACGAATGCGGCAGTTGTGCCAGGCCGAACCGCGCCAACAAGCGGTTTTCCCCGGTCAGCGGAACAACATCGGCGATGGTGGCCAGGGCCACGAGTGCCGAAAATTCCACCATCAGGTTCCGATATCCGCCGGTAAGCCGTGGCGAATTGCAAAGCCGCGCTGCAATCGCCCACGCCAATTTATATGCCACGCCCGCCCCGCACAGATGCCGATTCGTTTGGCCGGTGGTGTCCAGGCCGGGGTGAACCAGCACATTGGCGGCCGGGAGTGTGGCACCCATTTCATGATGATCGGTCACCACCACATCCATGCCGGCACTGCGGGCCTGGGCGATCGGTTCAATTGCGGTTATGCCGCAGTCCACGCTTACCAGAAGCCGGGTCCCTTTTTGGGCCAGTTTGTCCAGAGCTTTGCAGGAAATGCCATAGCCTTCATCCACACGGTGGGGAATGTATATGTCAAAATCGGCACCGGCCAGTTTAAGCAGTCGCCAGAGCATCGCGGTGCCCGTAATGCCGTCCACATCATAATCGCCGTAAATGGTTATTTTTTCGCGCTGGTGAATCGCCGTCGCGATCCGTTCCGCCGCGGCCGTCATGCCCGGAATTGTTTCCGGCGGGTGGAGATTTTTGAATTGTGGATGAATGAATTCCCGGGCCGCCGCCGGATCGGTGATTTTTCGCGTCAATAGCAACCTGGCCACCAGCGGATGGCAGGCCAGGGCGCAGGACATTTCCGTTACGTCCGCGGCCTGTGGCATAACCTGCGGCAAAATCCAGTGCCGTTTTTTATGACTGATAGCGTCCGTGCCGTGCGTCATCCGTGTGGGTCCTTGCTTTGGATACTGGTCTTGACCAACGCGGACAGGCCCGCATCAGCTGGCCGCCGCCGCCGGTTCCACCGGAAGGCTTTTTGCCGATTGTATCTCCAGCGATTGCGATGCGTGCACAAAATCAACGGCGCTGCGAAAAAGCCGCATGCCATCGGCGGCCTGGCCAAAGCGCGTCCAGTCCGGCGACTGGTGCATTTGCGTGAAGCGTTCGGGGTGCGGCATCAGGCCCAGGACACGACCGGTGGTATCGCATATGCCGGCGATCGCGTCGGTGCTGCCGTTGGGATTGTCCGGAAAATCTCCGGTCGGCTGATCGCCTGCGTCCACATAGCGCAGGACAATCTGATCGTTTTGTTGCAATGCCGCAAGCACTTCCGGCGAACGGACCATAAAGCGGCCTTCGCCATGGGCAATGGGCAGGCGCAGCACCTGGCCGGGCCGGATCCATTTACAGAGATTCGAAAAAGTTTTCAGCCGCACCCACCGGTCTTCAAAGCGGGCGTGGGAATTGTGGGTAAGCGTGGTCGTGCGGATATCTTCCAGCGGAAACTGCGGCAGCGGGCCGGGCAGCAGACCCGCCTTGACCAGAATTTGAAAGCCGTTGCAAATGCCGATAATCAGTTTCCCATCCCGCACCCATTGATCCAGTTGATTTTTCAGATGATGCACAAGCTGGTTGGCAAAAATTTTTCCGCTGGCAATATCGTCCCCATAGGAAAAGCCGCCGGCCAGTGCCAGAATGTGGTAGTGCCGCAGTTGCTCGGGATCATCCATCAGCCGGTTGATGTGAAGTTTGGTAACCGTGGCACCGGCCTGTTCAAACGCCCAGGCGAGTTCCTGGTCGCAATTGGTGCCGGCCGTTCGGGGCAAAAGGACACGTACTGAGGATGATTGCATAGCCAACCCTTTTCCAACAGTTCATAGTATAAGAATTTTTATCGAATTTGTCTGGGTGTGATGGAAAAAAAACCGCAGGGACCGTTTTCGCACCGACCAGGCGATTATGCCAAATGGGGGGGCGTATTGAAAGTTAATCCACCGTCCACAGCACCGCCATGCGGCCCCGCCCGTTTTAGCGGCCGTATATCGGTCGCCCGCACCTGACGCACTATCGAAAAACAGGGCCGCACCGCGTCGAGCCTGCGGACAAGACGACCCTATCGTCGCGTCAGTGGATATAAGCCAGCCGCGTGCCGCAGCCGTCGCGCCGGTCCCCGGCGGAGGCCTGCGGGCGATAGCCGGGTCCGGATCCGACCCCCTCACCTCTGGCCAGGGCCAACGCGAGCCGGAAAGCAGCCGGCGCGCCGGCGTTATTTCCCAGCTTTGGCGGCAGGGCGGGCGTCCTTTATTTCAGGCTTGCCATCCGCTTTTGCTTCGGCTTTTACGGGTGGTTTTTCCGGGGTCGCTTCCACCTTCGGCATGCGTTTGGCCAGAATTTTTTCGCGGATTTCCTTGGACGCCGCCGGATTTTCCTTCAAATACTGCCGCGCCTGTTCGCGTCCCTGCCCCATTCGCAGCGGGCCATAGCTGAACCACGCGCCGCTTTTATCAATGACATTGTCGTTAACGGCCAGGTCCAGCAGATCCCCTTCATAGCTGATGCCGCTGTCAAACAGAATATCAAACTCCGCTTCGCGGAACGGCGGAGCGATTTTATTTTTCACCACTTTGGCCCGTACATGATTGCCAATCGCCACCTCTCCTTCCTTGATGGTGTTGACGCGGCGGATATCAATTCGCACGGAACTGTAAAATTTAAGAGCCCGACCGCCCGTGGTGGTTTCAGGATTACCAAACATGACGCCGATCTTTTCGCGAATCTGGTTGATGAAAACAATCAGCGTTTTACTTTTGGAAACCGCTCCGGTCAGTTTCCGCATGGCCTGGCTCATAAGGCGGGCCTGCATACCCATGGAGGCATCGCCCATTTCGCCTTCAATTTCCGCTTTGGGAATCAGGGCGGCCACCGAATCGACCACAATCACATCCACGGCGTTGCTGCGCACCAGAAGTTCCACAATTTCCAAGGCCTGTTCGCCGGTGTCCGGCTGGCTGACCAGCAGATTTTGCAAACTTACCCCCAGCCGCTTGGCCCAGGACGGATCCAGCGCATGTTCGGCATCCACAAATGCCGCCACGCCGCCGGTCTTCTGTGCCTGTGCGATAATATGCAGACATAGCGTCGTTTTGCCCGAAGATTCCGGACCAAAAACCTCTACAATGCGGCCCCGCGGCAGACCCACGCCGCCCAGCGCGATGTCCAGCCCCAGTGAGCCGGTTGGAATGCCATCAATCGCCACCAGGCCCGCTCCGTCCATGGTCATGATGGAGCCTTTGCCATACGTTTTTTCAATTTGGGAAACGGCCCTTTCCAGAGCCTGTTCCCGTGGGGTTAAAGCGGCCGAATGTGACGGATTCGAAGCTGTGGCAAGTGCGGACATGTCTAACTCACTAAAAAAGACACCGATATTCGCACGCGGTGCGTCGCGTAAGCGATGGTTTTATGGTACCTAACTTTTGGCTAACGTCAAGCCAATGGAAATTTAGACCCGCGCGGCACGCTCGTTTATGGCAAACGGGCCGTTGGCCGCACACCATGCAGCCGCGCCGTCAGGCGGTGGGGGCCATCAACCAGTCAACCGCCCGGCCAAAACCGTTGTCGGCATTGCTGGTTGTTACAAACGCGGCCCGCTTTTTAAGTTCATCCACACCGTTGCCCATAGCTATCGCCAGCCCCGCGGCATTCAGCATCGGAACGTCATTGGACCCATCGCCAATCGCCCCCACCTGATGCAGCGGTATTCCCATCACCGCCGCCAGGCGCTTCAGCCCCTGCCCCTTGTCCGCACCCAATCCCGTAATGTCCAGGTAATGCGCTTGCGATCGGCTGGCACTTAATTCACCACCCAGCCGCTGCTGCATGGCGGCTTCACAGGCGGCCAGAACCGCGGGTCGGTCACTTACCCCCACAACTTTTATCAAATCCGGGGGCAGTTGTCCGGAATCCCAGACCCCGGCCGGGGCATGGCCGACCGTACCGCTTTCCCGATCCACATACACCCCGGCCGGATCGCTGACCAGCCAGCGGGAAAAATCATACAGCCAGAAATCAATGGAAAATTCGCGGCATATCGCAATTGCTTTTTCCGCCGCCGCAGCGGGCAATGTGCGATATTCCAGCGTGCTTAAATTCGGCCAGACAATTTGTGCACCATTAAGTGCGCCCACCGGTTCAGTCAGGCCCAGTTGGGAAATCAATGGCGGCAGGCCATCGGGCGACCGTCCGCTGATAATGGTAAAGCGGACTCCGGCCGACCTGATCCGTTTGACCGCCGCAATGGTTTGGGGCGTCAGGATTTTTTGTGGCGTCAGCAGTGTGCCATCCACATCGGAAATCAGGAGTTTAACGGGCGGGCGATTATTCAT
>JAJZEY010000226.1 GCA_021805585.1 Planctomycetota bacterium | reverse complement strand
TTCTCTGTGGCCTCTGTGGCCCTTGCGGCTCAGCCGTTTTATAAGCATTCCTGACCATTGAACCGTCCAGTCAGAACACAAGCTACCACGCCGCGTTACCAAGCCAGGGACCGGGCATACCCATTTGCTAGACGCCATTTATACCCATCCACCAATCCCATTACAAGAAAATAGAACAAGTGCTCTTTCGCGTCTTTTTAAATCTCAAATCTGAAATTTCAAATTTTCACGCGCCCCCGCTAAATGCAGAACGCCAACTGCGTACCGGTACTTGCGGCCTGCTTCATGCTACATCCATGGGCAGGATGCCCATGCTACGGACGCCCCCGCAAAATGCTATCCGTTACATGCCACGGCCATGGGCATCCTGCCCATGCAGTATCTATTTATTTGTATATGTTTGGCTTGCCAGTGCGGCGGTCAATGCAATAGGGGTTCAACCATTTACGCCTGGCGGCATACGATAAAGCGGGCGAGACGCCCGCCCCCCATTCGCATACATCCCAGCGCCGCCCTCCGTCAGCCTCTGCGTCCCCCTTTAGCCCCTGCGGTAAGTTTCCATCGCTTATCCGCCGCTGCCTGACTCTTCGTCACAGGTCATTAAAGACCTCGTCGCGTCTTTGTGTCTTGGCTTCTTTGTGGTAAAAATGGTCGTCGTCGTCGTCATCCCCCCGCCTCTGCGTTCCCCTTGCGTCCCCTGCAGTGAATCTGTTTTTATCACGCGACGTAACGCCGCGTTTTAAAACCAAATTTGACCATTCGCTTGAACACCCGTTTGCGAGGCCTCCGGAATTTGAATCTTTTTCGCAGTATTGTTACGGGCCGATTCCCGGCCTTTCCTTTGCTTTTCCATAAACTTGCGCCCCACACACGCCCATAAAAGCCAATAGAAGGATATCAGGCCGCTAATCCGCTACTTTCCGTATTGCACGAAAAATTGGCAGACCTCCTAAACAGCGGCTCACGTCGGCTACCTTGACCAGCCTTGTGATCCGATTACCATAGACATCAGGATCCGCCCTGTCGGGAAAACCGCGGGAAATCAGGCGGTACGACTGGATGGCTTTGGCAAAATATTCTCTATCATGCCACCTCCGGAATCGGTTCGGTTACGGACCGCAATTGTCTTAATCCATTCAACAATAAATCAGCAGGAGCCGGCATTTTGAATCAGACGCAAAAACCGACCAACGAACCCCGTAAGTTTTTCTCCATCGCCGCAAGCGTCAACCTGCGGATCATCTGTTTGCTGGCCCTGATGGCCGGATCATGGCTGATCCATTCCAATCTGGACAAGCCGGTTACCGCCGCACCAGCCGCGGTAACCGCGTCGGGGGACCCACCCGCTGGAACCCGGGACAATGAAACACTTGCCGACATCACGCGCAGTGCCGGCGGCCATTCCTTTACCATACCGGCGGCATTCTGGAATGAACATCTGGCCAACTGGCTGGATGTCGCCCTGTGCGGACGCCCCAGTAATTTTCTGCACGAAACAGTGCTTTCAATCGTCGCTACCCGCACCATGCTGATGCGCAATATGCGGAAAATCGGCTTTCATCCGGCCATGCAATGGGCACCGAATCTCAAGGATTTTACAATCAATCGTGGTGAACCGGTTCTGATTCTGGTTCGCTTTAAACTTCACGGGAAAATACAAACCTGGCCACTGGAAGAACTTATCAGCCTGCGCGGCTGGCATGTGGCCATCGGTCCGTTTGGCTGGCTGTATCTGGGAAACTCCAGTCCCTTTAAACTGCCGGCACCCGTGCTTGCCGCCCATGGCGGCCAAAGCGTGTCTGCGGACACCATTCTCATGGACGATCCACAGATAGCCATGCAGTTTCGCGGCTTGCGGCACGAATCGCAATCGCTGCTTAATTTTCCGCTGTCCGCGGATAACTGGATATATCCCAACATCCGCTATCACCGGAATATTTCGCGGGTTCCGCAGGCCATTTTCGACAGCAATGGTCGGGTAAAAGTAACCCTTGAATTTAAGCGGGTATCGGAAGTCGGGTACCTGCAGGGTGTGGCGGCGGTCTGGAAAGACCATGCCTTTGCCCGGTATATACGCGGCTATCTGCCGCTGGCAAAACGCATTGACCGGTGTCGTGAATCGCTGTGGAATGCGTGGCATGTGCGACATAAACACTGGAAAACTTCGGAAACCATCATGCTCGACCAGGCCGAACTTGCCCGCTGCTATTCAGCACTGGACGCCGCCTGGATTGACTGGGACGTGAAGCATGCCCATTTTGCGGCCAGTTCCGGTAAATCCGCGGAGCAGGTCAAACGACAGGCCATCCTGTTTGATTCACATCTTGACCAGAAAAGATCACAATATCATCAGCTTTGGCTGGCCGCCCGGTGTCATGCTTTGCTTAACAAATTGAAGGGCTTACCTATGGCCACCAATGCGAAGGCTCTGGCCGCACGCACCGAACAAATCCAGACGCTTCAGGCCCGCGAGCTGGCCGCCCAATCCCACGCCCTGCTGGACGGCAACCTGCAGCACCTGAATTTCTGGCAACAGAAGCGGCATCATATTAAGCCGACCGACCCGCGAAAAAACTGGCTGGCGGATATTGCCGCCAATCTGGCCCTTGCGGAGGCTCGTCGCTCGCTGGGGCGGATCGGCCTTCACTATGCCGATGCCCTGGCGCACAATCTTGACACGATTCAATTGCAGAAGGCCTATATTGCAGCCATTCTGACCGTTTCCTTAAGGCAGCGGCAGGTGGCACTCGTGCAGGTGGATTTTAGAATCGCTGAAGACAAGGGCTATGTCTCGGCGGCCCACATGACGCGCCTGACACAGCATAAAGCCCTGATCAAGAAAAGCATTCATGCCATTCAAGGCCAAATTGAACTTTTGGCCAAACCTTAAGTTCGCATTCATCGCCGCGCTAAGAAATAAACGTTTCCGCGGCGAAACCGGAAAGGCTGTCTCTTCGGACAACACACCAAATGACACAAGCAGACGATACAAAACCTTCCGCGGCCGCTCTTTCCGATGTTCCATTGCAACGGTCGCCATCCATCGGCACAGAACCGTTATTTCCAGCAGCGGTGCTGCTGATTTCAGGAATTATCTGCGGCCATCTGCTGCCCGATCCGCCCGTGCGATTCCTGTTGTTTATTGGATTCATCTGCCTGGCCGCGTGTGCCACGGGTGGCCTGTGGTCGTGGTTCCGGCATAAAACGGCGTGGTCAAATCGGCGCTTGAATTTCACCGTCGACATCCTCCGGCAACTATTCCTGGGGATCAGCATTCTAATTGCCGGCACCGTACTGGAAAATGCTCAGCAATCAGCGCTGAATTCGTCTGATATAGCCCGCGCGTCGCCTGCGCATGGTCGAATTCTTGCCGTCCTGCGACTGGAAGTCATCACCGCTCCAAAGTGCCCGCCGCCACCGGCACGCGGCGTCCTGTTCCGGCTGGCGAGTCCGGTGACCACCTTTTGCGGAAAAGTGCTCGCAAGCAGGGCGGGCGGAATATGGCATTCCGCGACGGGCCGGGTGCAAGTTCGCGCTGCAGGACAGTTTCCCACGCTTGGCACCAACGAGGTGGTGGAAATAGAGGGTTGGCTATCGCGTCCGCCGCAGGCCCAAAATCCGGGCGGATTTGATGACCGCGCGTATCTGGCGCGGCAGCGAATGTTTGCGGTTCTGTCCACCGCCCATGCGTCGCAACTGCGGATTACCCGTGCGACGCGGCGATTCTGGCCATTAACCGGTTGGCTGGACGCCTATCGACAGCATTTGCGCCATCTGATTCTGGCCAGCCAGCCCAACGGCAGCGAGTCGGGCCACGCGCTGG
>JAJZEY010000170.1 GCA_021805585.1 Planctomycetota bacterium | reverse complement strand
TTCCGATCTAATCAAATCCAGTCAAGCGATTGCTCAACACGGTGCTTATGCAGGCGATCAAGGAACGCGCTTCGGACATTCACTTCGAACCGTTCGAAGAAGAATATAAAATGCGCTACCGCATTGACGGCGTTCTTTATGAAATGGTCCCACCACCGAAATATATCGCCATGGCCATCGCCAGCCGTATTAAAGTCATGGCGAACCTGGATATTGCTGAACGCCGCCTGCCGCAGGATGGGCGTATTCCATTGGTGGTGGGCGGTCAGCCGATCGATCTGCGCGTGGCGGTACTTCCAACCATTTTTGGCGAAAGCATTGTGCTTCGCGTGCTGGACCGGTCGAATGTGTCGCTGGACCTGGATAAACTCGGCATGCGCGAGGATGACCTTCGCGTGTTCCGACAGATGATCAGCAAGCCCAACGGAATCGTTCTGGTAACCGGTCCAACCGGGTCGGGTAAAACCACCACGCTGTATGCCGCGCTCAACGAACTTAACAGTGTGGAAGACAAACTTATTACCACCGAAGACCCCGTTGAATATGACATTGACGGCATTGTGCAGGTACAGATTCGGCCGGAATATGAATTGACATTTGCCAAGTGCCTGCGGTCCATTTTGCGTCAGGACCCGGATATTATTCTGGTCGGCGAAATTCGCGACAAGGAAACAGCCGAAATCGCCACCCAGGCTTCGCTGACCGGTCACCTTGTATTCAGCACCCTTCATACGAATGATGCGCCATCTTCCATCGCCCGGTTGCTGGACTTGGGCGTTGAGCCGTTCCTGATTACCGCCACGCTTGAGGGCGTTCTGGCCCAGCGGCTCTGTCGGCGTATCTGCTCCCGCTGTAAAGAGGAATACAAACCCACCGAAGAGCAGCTTATGGAACTTGAACTGACGCCGGACAGTGTCAAAGGCAAAACCTTCTTCCGCGGTCGTGGCTGCGGGCAATGCAACAACACGGGTTATCGCGGTCGATTGGGAATTTGCGAAATCATGGTGCTGGACGATCAAATGCGTGAGATGATCATGCGACACGAATCCACGAATCTGCTCCGCAACGCCGCCAAGCAACGGGGAATGCGGTCTTTGCGTGACTCGGGCCTGGCCGGCATTTATGAAGGTCTGACCACAATTGAAGAAGTCGTCAAGCAGACGATTACCGAGGACTGATCCGCCACCGCTGTCCTTTTCCATTAACCTGGCGGGGGGGGTTGGGGTGCTGCGCGGACCGCGCACATTCAATGATCAACGAACAGGCGCGGTCCGCGCGTTCGCGGCCCCATCCGCCGTTAATATTCCGTTACAATATTCCGTATCTGGACGCCGCCATAAGGGACGGACGCCGCGTGCCCGTCGCAATACAGCACATTGCCTTCGCCATTGGTCGCCCCCGACGACATGTGCCGGAACCGTAATCCTGTTCCAAAGATAAAATTCGGTCCAAAATCGGTATTTGCCGTTGAGTTGCCGGTCAATCCCTTGGCCGGTATGTGGTAGTCCGGTTCGCCGAGGTAGGGGGCTGCGAAGCCGTCTTCCTGCCAGTCAAAAATCGGCCAGGCGCTTCCCCATGGCGAATATTGATTCGCATCGCCGATGGCGATGGTCTGGGCCGGTCGGGGAATCGCGGACAGCTTTTGCAGCGGCGACCAGTCCGGATCGGCGGTATTCGGATTGCTGGTGGTAAATGGGTCATATTTAAATACGTTTGGATTCGCCGCGTAGGTAAAATCCCAGGTATTTGCCGTCGGATTGACACTCGCCGGACAGACATAAAGATCGGCAAACGCATGTTGCAGACCCATGGGCGGAGGCCAGGTGCCGCTTCGCTGGCTTTCATTGTAGTTAAACAGCATGGCATACCAGTCGTTGCCGGTGTTACCACCCGGATCATAGCCAAACGGTACCGCATCCTGATAACTGGTTGCATATTCATTCAAGATCTGCCCCATGGATCGCAGATTAGCCAGGCATTGTGTGCTCATTCCCAATTGACGGGCCATGCCCAGCGCGGGCAGCAAAAGGGCTATCAGCACCGCTATTATGCTGATGACCACCAGCATTTCTATCAGTGTAAACGCACGATGGAATGCCCCATCCCGGCGAGGCCGCACAGTTCCCATATTACACCTGTCACAACTTCCAACATTCCCTGACGCATATTTATCGGCGCGCCGGACCACGGGCATGACACTATTCGCGTTCATTGGAGTCCCGGCACATCAGGCGCGGGCCGATAACTCTCAGTGGAGGCTTCCATGCGGAAGCAAGCGGATTATTTCCGGACCAGCTTTGCGGTGTGGGTGTACCGGCTTTGGTGTGTCGCATACAATGGCCTACCGGAAACGAACAGGTGTTCCGGGACGAAGTTCCCGGCAGAGGATGTCAATTGGCGGCGGCAACAGATCCATCGGATTATCCCGAACTGCGTGAAGCAGATGCGGCGGGACTGGTGACGCCGCGGGCGATGCCGCCGGCGGAACGGCCGGCGGCACCGGGAGCGACTGGAGTAAAGCGTAAAAGCCTGGTGGTCGGCGAGCCGACATATGGCCTGATTTTACGCATTGCCGCACCCGCGATCGGCGAACAGGTGCTCGGGGCTTTAATCGGCCTGACGGATGTCGTGATAGCCGGCCATTTGCCGGGAAACGCGGACGTGGTTTCAGCGGCCAGTGCCGCCGTTGGTCTGATGACGTATTTGCAGTGGTTTGCCGGCTTAATGACCGCGGCAATGGCCACCGGGGCGACGGCGATTGTGTCCCGGGCAATTGGTTCACGAAAAATAAGGGTGGCCAACCGTGTGGCGGGCACGGCAATTTCCGCCGCATTTATTGTATCGGTAAGCACCTCAATTCTGATGTTCATTTTTGCCCAGCGGATTGCAGACGGGTGTGGTTTGACCGGCCTTGCGGCGACCTTTGCCGCGCAATATCTGCGGATTATGGTCGTAACCATAAGCCTTCAGACTTCAGGCCAGATCGGCATGGCGGCGGTGCGCGGGGCCGGCGACACGGTGCGACCGATGCGGATAACGCTGCTGGTCATGCTGGTGAATCTGGTTACTTCCAGTGTGTTTACCTTTGGCTGGCTGGGTGCCCCGGCATGGGGCATTAAGGGTGATGCTTTTGGCACAATGCTTGCCTATCTGGCAGGGGGGATATGCACCGCTGTGGTACTGCTGGGAAATTCCACGCCGCTGCGCATACGCTTGCGGCATTTAAAAATAGTTCCACATGTTCTTATGCGGATTCTGCGGATCGGCGTGCCAAGCTGGCTGGAAGGCATTTTGCTATGGGGTGGGCAATTCCTGATTGTGATTTTTGTCATGAATGTGCGGACGGATCCCAATGGGTTTACGCTTGCCGCGCACAGTGTGGTGCTGCGAATTGAATCCCTTTCTTTTTTGCCGGGATTCGGATTTCAGATAGCCGCTTCCGCTCTGGTGGGCCAATATCTGGGGGCCGGCAAGCCGCGTGAGGCGAAGCGGGCGGCTATTCTGGCCAACACCTTGGGCTGCATCACGATGACTCTTCTGGCACTGCCAATGGTGCTGGCACCGCATTTTATGCTTTCGCTGCTGGTCAATTCACCGCCCGTGGTGGCGGTCGGCCTGTGGCCAATGATTATCGCCGGGCTTGCGCAGCCGGGCTTTGCCGTGGCGATTGTGCTTTCCGGCGCGATTCGGGGTGCCGGTGAAACCGTGCTGCCTATGTTGAGCACGGTCACAGGTATTTTTATTGTGCGGCTGGGCGTGCTGGGTAACGCGCAGCACGGGCAAGCGCTGCTGTTCGCCATTTTCGACAACCTCGGCAAAGGTGC
>JAJZEY010000389.1 GCA_021805585.1 Planctomycetota bacterium | reverse complement strand
GTACAGTTCTTCAAGCATGCCCTGGCTGACAATCGCGATGCGAACTTCATCTTTGTCCGTCGCGTTAATCAGCATGTCCCGCGGCGGGCCGGTGCGCTTGACGGGTGGGGAATCTTCCGTGTCCACGTCGGCAAGGGCTTCAAGGTCCCCTTCGGGCGCATCAAAACTCGTGGCGTGTGCGTCGTCCTTGAATGTGGATTCATCCGTGGTGCCGTGTCGGCCTTCGGTATATCCGCCGGCGGCCGATTCCAGGCTGCCGGAGGCATTCCGCTGGCCGGCCGATAGCGATGTGGTTTCGGCGGAATCATCTGCGACCTCGGAAATTGGCCGCGACCGGTCGTCCGCGGATGGATCAGGCACGGGAGGCGCAATGGTTTGAGCGGCTTGGCTCGCCGTGCCCCGGTTCTGGTTGCCGCGCTGGGATTGTTCCGCCGGGCGGCCGCCGGACGGGTTCTGCCGCCCGCCGCGCTGCGGGGATCGCGGATTATTCCGCGCGGGTGCCGGGGGCGCGGCATTGCCGGTATTTTGGGGCTGGTCCGGCGCGGTCTCATCCAATGGTGCAATGCCGGTCGGGCGGAATTTCTGGCGAATCGGCACGCCGCCCCGGAAGGTCTGCCTTCCCAAATGGCGCGTCGCGCCGGGCGAAGCACGCGCCACCAGCCGCCCGGACGGCGGACGCATGGCGGCTAACCGGCTCATGATCGCCGGCATATTGACCTGATTGTCCGCGGCACCCTGGCCGGCCGCCGACGGGTCGGTTATGGCCGCGGCTTTCCCGCCGGAATCCCGTCCGGTTGGCCCGTTGTCATTTGTCTGTGAAGAGTCGCTTTTTGCGAATTCATCTCCAGCGGCTTTGCCCGATCGGTTGCCGCGCGTATCAGCCGCCGGAGCCGCGGCGGAGGCCGCCGCTTTCGGCGAATCGGTTTGCTGCTGGGATGGCTGATCGGCAATGGCTTTTGCGGTATCCGCCGCATGGGCCGCATCGCCACCGGCGGGAACGGGAATGATCGGAATAATTTTGCGTTGTCCGCGGCCCCGGCCCCGGCCGGAATGGCGAACGCGCCGCGCCGGTTTTTTGGCTGTCGCTTTGGCTGGCCCGTCAGCAGGCGCGGAACCCGCGCTTGGCCCGGCCTGTTCTTGAGGAAATGTCGTGGCTTCCGATGGCATGGACGAAACGTGACCGTCGGGGAATTCCCGACCCGATGCCGGTGAATCCTGATTGTGGATGTTGATGAGATGCCCTCACATGTGGTTATATATTGTTCTCATGGCTTAACCTTAAGCCATGAATCTTTCATACTTTAAACAATAGTCTAATGTTTCGCCCCGGCGAAGTCCAATGCGGCGCAGCACCGAATTGATGATTCAGGCGACGCGTGGCCTGAATTAATTAAATTCGCATAAGCGTATTTTAGCTTTGTGCGGTTACCGCCCATTTAACTTGCCGCCTGTGAAGCACTCCGCGTGAATCCGCAGGTGACGGAGCGGTTTATGGCCTTAATGCCATTCGCCGCACGCCGCCAATCGGGACCTTGCCCGTAAATCAGGAACGAACGGTGCATTAGCTATACGATCACATTTATGCGGTGCCCATTGCCCGGCGTATCCGCGTTATCGGCGAAATCCGCGGTTTTGCCATCTTTATGATGAACCGCGGATTTCGCCGATTGCGCGGATAGGAGTGACGAACCGTGGCCGCCAAAATCATTTTTAAAAATTGGGCCGGGATATCGGGAGATCGGAAGATCACGGGCACGGCTATGGAGCGGCTCAATGCGCTTAAACCCGGGCTGGATGAAAAGCTTTATGAAAGAGCGCTGATCTTAGGGCCTGAGCCCCGTGGGCATGCCATTTGTTGTCAGAAGCCGTTCCGGCTCACCTGGTGAAGCACTCCGCGTGAATCCGCGGGTGACGGAACGGTTTATGGACGTAATGTCATTCACCGCAGGCCTCCAATCGGGACCTTGCCCGTAAATCAGGAAGCAATGGCCCGCCAGATTGAATCGGTCCATAGCGGCTCTTGCCGTTGCGTTCCCCTCGGCCACACCAAAACGGCGAAAGGAAACGGGCCTGCTTTCGACCCATTTGGTGTAAGGCATTTTAAGCTGGCCTTGGCTGCCGTGCTGACATTGGCGCATCGGCCCTTTCGCCCAGCCACAGCGGATTCCGGCCCTAACCTGACAATCGGTCAATTCCGGATTTCCCGGCTTGACCGAGCACTGGCCTTAGCTGACGGGCTGGGCCTGGCTGTTGTGGGCGGCAGGTTTCATGGCTTCCAATGCTTCCGGCGTTATTCCCATGGCCAAGGCCACGCGGCGGCCATAGTCGGCATCGGCACGAAAAAAGTGGCAAAGCGCCCGCATCCGCACTTCCTGCCGGGCCTGGCTTAACACCCCGCCGATGCGTGTGGCCAGTCGCGTTTTATGGGCATCATCAAACAGCCGGTACAAATTCCCAACCTGGGTGTAATCGTCATGGTCCACGGTGGAGTCGTAGCGGTCTACAATCACCTGGCCCAATGCCCATGCCGGGTCGGCAAATGCCGGGTTCGGCTGCGGGGCACCCTGCACACTGTTGGGCCAGTAATTCGGCTTTGCGCCGTAATCAGCCGCGGTCGCCATCTGGCCGTCGCGCTGGTAATTCATGACCGGGCATCGCGGCTTATTGACCGGCAACTGCTGGTAATTGTTGCCCACACGATACCGATGAGCATCGGCATAGGACATTAGCCGGGCCTGCAGCATTTTGTCCGGTGATGGGCCAATGCCCGGCACCAGCGCGGACGGACTGAAGGCGGATTGCTCCACTTCGGCAAAATAATTTTCCGGATTCCGGTTCAATTCCAGAATGCCGACATCGATTAACGGAAATTCTTTGTGCGGCCAGACTTTGGTCAGATCAAACGGATTCCAGCGGAATGTATCCGCCTGTTTTTGCGTCATGACCTGAATTTTGAACTGCCAGCGCGGAAATTCGCCGCGATTAATGGAATCAAACAAATCCCGCTGATGTGTTTCACGGTCATTGGCGACAAGGCGGGCGGCCTGGTCGTCCATCAGGCAATCAATGCCCTGCATGGTCTTGAAATGAAATTTGCACCACACGCGTTCACCTGCGGCATTGATCAGCGAATAAGTATGGCTGCCATAGCCGTTCATGGTGCGGTAGCTTGCAGGCAGGCCGCGATCGGAAAACAGAATGGTTACCTGATGCAGCGATTCCGGACACATGGACCAGAAATCCCACTGCATGTCCATATTGCGCAGGTTGCTTTTCGGGTCGCGTTTCTGGGTGTGAATGAACATCTGGAATTTGTATGGATCGCGCACAAAAAAGACCGGGGTATTGTTGCCCACCATGTCCCAATTGCCTTCTTCGGTGAAGAATTTTAACGCAAACCCGCGAACATCGCGTTCGGCGTCCGCCGCGCCGCGTTCGCCGGCAACCGTGGAAAACCGCAGGAATGTATCGGTTTTCAGGCCGATTTTGCTTAAAAACTTCGCCCGTGTGAAGCGACTCACATCGTGGGTTACCGTAAACGTGCCATAAGCGCCCGACCCCTTGGCATGCACCACGCGTTCGGGAATGCGTTCGCGATTAAAATGTTGCATCTGTTCCAGCAGTTGGACATCCTGCAAAAGTACCGGGCCGCGCGGCCCCGCGGTAAGGGCCTGCTGGCAGGAAATCGGCGCGCCGTCCGCGGACGTAAGATTCGGATTCTGGGACATGGTGTGGCTCCTTGCTTTAAAATATGGCAATGCCGATTGGTTTACCTGAAACCAGCGGCTCTATTTTCGTGCCTGAACAGTTGTAATTCGACAATGGCA
>JAJZEY010000539.1 GCA_021805585.1 Planctomycetota bacterium | reverse complement strand
GTATGCGAGCCGGTCAAGGTCGACCGCAGCGCGCTGCAAAATGCGCTGCAGTCTATGGTGGAAAGTGACCGCACAAGACTGCAAGCCCAAAACAGTGATAGTGAGAAAAGCCTTGTTTTACCGCTATGTGCGGACATATGCAGTGATATGCATAATATGCCATTGCTCGGGACAGGAATCGAACCTGCACTCCTTTCGGAACCGGAACCTAAATCCGGCGCGTCTGCCAGTTCCGCCACCCGAGCGGGGATGGACTTAATATAGCATAATTATTTAAACTGGCAGGGCCGATGGATTTTTCCATCTGAAAGGCGCGGGCCGTTCATTCGTCGGCACGATCGCTGGCGGTGATCCGCGACAAGATCGGCTGCATTTAAAAAAAATCGCATATGTGGAAAAAATGCGGGACTGTTCCCAATGCATGGGAAATGCCGATAAAAAGGTCAGTGCCGCGCCGGTTTTGCCTTTCTGAAACACCCATTGGTGGTGTGGTTGGGCTTGGAGATTTCGCCATACGGCGTTTATACTGGCAAATTCGCAATTGTTGGCGATAAACAGACGTAGATTTGGAGTTAACGGAAGTTTGGTTGCAAAAGGTACCGAGTTGCCGCTTTGCCGGTGAATTTCATTTCGCCAAACCGCGGCTGGACCTTGAAATAATACGGGGCAGTGGGAGCAATCGGTTGGATTTTTATTCTGGCGGAAGGTGTTGAAGCATGAACCCACTCGAAAGGCTCCGAAAAAATATCGAAACCGTCTTTTTTGGCCGGGCCGAGGCCATTACGCATTTGCTCGTCGGCCTGATAGCCCGCGGGCATGTGCTGATTGAAGACGTTCCCGGAGTAGGCAAAACCGTATTGGCGCGGGCTTTAGCACGCAGCATCAATTGCCAGTTCAGCCGCATTCAGTTAACACCAGACCTTCTGCCCAGCGATATTCTTGGCGTTTCCATTTACAACCAGGAAAGACAGGCGTTTGATTTTAAGCCAGGGCCGGTTTTCGCCAACATTGTTCTGGCGGACGAAATTAATCGCACCACGCCGCGCACGCAAAGTGCGCTGCTGGAAGCCATGAACGAAAGTTCAATATCCACCGATGGCCAGACCATGGCCCTGCCCCAGCCCTTTATGGTGGTGGCCACCCAGAACCCGTTTGAATTTGAAGGCACCTATTTCCTGCCGGAAAATCAGTTGGATCGATTTTTATTACGCATTCAGTTGGGCTATCCGGAACGCTCGCGTGAGCTTTCCATTCTGCGGGAACAACCGGGCCGCACCCGCCTGGACCGCCTTGAACCCGTGCTGACCGCCGATGAAGTACGCGTGCTTCAGGGGCAGGCGTCGCAGGTAAAAATAGACCCGGTCCTTCTGGAATATCTGATGGACCTTGTGGAGGCAACCCGTCGGCATGAGGGATTGCACACCGGAATTTCGCCCCGCGGCTCTCTGGCCCTGATGCAGGCGGTGCAGGCACGCGCTATGGTGGAAAACCGCGATTATGTCACGCCCGACGATATCAAGGAAATGGTCGTGCCCGTGTGTGCCCATCGGGTCATAACCCGCAGTTACATGGCCAATGGCGACGTAAGCACGGCGGCGCGCATCGTGCAGGAAATACTTCAAAATGTACATTGCCCGCTTTAACGGTTTGCCAGGTGTTCACCTGTGAAAAAAAACAAGCAGACTCGCCGCACCTATTACGAATTGACCTCCGCGGGCTTTGTGTTCGCCGGAGTGGTGGCCTTTGTTCTGATGGCCGCGGTCAACAGTCAGACCAATATTCTTTTCTGGGCGCTGGGCGTGGTGTCCGGGTCGCTGCTGCTTTCAGCGGTCCTTGGCTCCATGTTGCTGAAAAAACTTGTGGTGACGCGCAGTGTTGCGGACCATGCCATCGCCGGTGAACCGGTGGAAGTGCAGTATCGGCTGGCCAACACCAAACGATTCATGCCCTCCTGCGCCGTTCGCGTGACCGAAGCCCGCCACACCGGTGAACTGGCCACGCTTCCGGAAGGATATTGCCTGCACCTTGGTCCGGGGCAAAGCACTTATGTGACCACTTTTCTGGTGCCCAAACACCGCGGCGTGGTGGAACTTCATGAACAGCGCGTCTGTTGCTCGTTTCCGTTCGGCTTTATAAACCGCGCCATTCACACCGTGCTGCCGCAAAAAATAACCGTTTTCCCGCGAATCGGCATGTTAAGCCGTGGTTTGCTGGCCCGGTCGCGGACATTTTCATCGGCCGGGTCGGTCAGCAGTCCGAACCGCGGCGGGGCGGACGAATTTTACGGCATGAGGGAATATGTGGCGGGTGACCCGCTGCGATCCATCCACTGGCGGCGCAGCGCGCGGACCGGCAAGCTGGTGGTGCGCGAACTCACGTCGGATACGCCTCCCACCATTATTGTGGTAGTGGATGTTCGCGTCTGGCGCGAAATGCCCGAAGGAAGAATCAAAGCCGAACAGGCCATCGAGCTTGCCGCCGCGTGGATATGCCGCGCCATGATGGACCATTTTGCCGTTGGCATGTTAATTCCCGGTTCATCGCAGCAAGTGCCGGTGATGGTGACTTCCGGACGCCCCCAACGGCAGATATTGCTGGAGACACTGGCCCTGCTGGATCTGAAAAAGCTAAATACCAGTTCCATCCCGCCGACCACGCCCCCCGAACATGCCGCCAAACGCGCGGAATACGTGGTCGTGGCCCTTACCCGGGCCGCGGCATCTATTGATACCGTTCCGGCGGGCAGCGCCTATACGCTTTTATGTATGGATGATCCTGACAGTGCAAACTGGTTGCAATTTCCCGGTGGCCACGGCCCGCAATCCAGCCTTTATATGATTCCCGAAAGTCTGAATTCCGTGGTGTTAGGTGCTGGGCTAACACCAGCCGTGGCGGGCAAATCGGGTGAAAGCCCGGCCGCGGCCAAGGCTGTGGTTTGACCGGCATATATGACGAGTTGCCATAATAATGGCGAATAAAGTTTTGCAAATAATGAAACCGCAGGGGGTGTTAGAGCGTAATAGCTAAACAGGAGATAGTCCGCGCCGTTCCGGAACGGCGCGGCAATCAGGGTTTTTGCGGGAAATGCCCGCTGGAAACAGAAGTCAGGAGAATCGGAATAATGGGCATAACGACGGGCATGATGATCAATCTGGCTGCGGCCACGAACTGGGTCAAATTTTTCGGTCACTTTCATCCATTACTGGTGCATCTGCCGGTCGGCTTTCTGGTGCTCCTGGGATTAATGGAATTGACCGGCCGCTTTAAAAAATATTCCCATATCACGGCGGCCCGCGGTTTTATCCTGGTTTTGCTGGTGGTTGCCGCACTGATAACCGTTACCTGCGGCTGGCTGCTGGCCAGCGGCGGCGGGTATAACCATCGCATTTTGTTCTGGCACCGCTGGCTCGGTACGTCGGTTGCGGTGCTTAGCCTGATACTGCTGGGCGTTTGGCTGTGGCGGAAGAAAACTGGATTAGTGTATTATTCTGTTCTGGTTCCGGCGCTGCTGGTCATGGCCATTGCCGCACATTTTGGCGGTTCGCTGACATTTGGCAGTCGCTACCTTAGTAAATATGCCCCTCCGGTGCTTAAGCCGCTTCTGGGAGATGCGGCGATTCCATCCACCGGATCAACCGTGGCCGTTCAGCCGACCGTTGCAGCCACGGAGGCTTTTTATTCTGTTGTCAGTCAGTCCGCCCAAATACAGATGCGCCCGATAGCCGACGTGACGGGAAGTTTTTACAATCAATTTATTCAGACCGCCTTTACGCAGGATTGCATCCGTTGCCACGGTCGGGACAAGCAAAAGGGGCATTTGCGTCTGGA
>JAJZEY010000374.1 GCA_021805585.1 Planctomycetota bacterium | reverse complement strand
AAGCCTACAGCACCGCCGAGACAACTCAAAAACTCCGGAGGTTAATTGAAACGCTTCCGGACGCCTGGCGAGAAGCTCTGGCGTTGCGCGAACAACAGCAAATGGGCTACCGCGAAATAGCCCAGACGCTGGACGCAACCGAGGCCCAGGTAAAAACATGGCTGCATCGGGCCAGGGTCCGACTTGCCGACGGACTGCGGGAGCGCGTTGCGGATTCAGATGAAATCACCTGAATTCGTGAGTCCGTAATTCCCGCTTTTGTAAAGGATGCGGACTTGTCGGTCGTGATCCGCGAGTTCCGGCGGTAATTTCCATCGGTAAAGCGATACTTGAAATGACACGATGGAATCAAGATGGAATTAAGATAGAAGCAAAAGGATATGAGGTGATGTATGAAAAAGTTAACGAACGAACTTCTTGAGGCTTATCTGGATGGCGAACTTTCGCCCGAACAGAAAGCGGATGTGGATTCGCTGCTGGCACATGACGCCCAAGGCCGCGCCGCACTCGACCGCCTTGTCCATCAGCAGCGTCTGTGCCGAGCCGCGATGGCCGGCTACGCGCCAACGCCGACGGAAGCAGCCGCTTTGGCGCATCGGGCATTAGAATATTGCCATGAAATGGAATTCGCGCCCGCCGGGTATATTGAACGCGACAGCGACCTTTCCATTACGCGCTGGCTTAAACGGGCCTCCATGGTGGCCGCGTGCCTGGTCATCGGCGTCGGTTGCTTTCTGGCCGGGCGCGGTTCAGCCGCCAGCCCCGCGGTGCGCTATGCAGTTGAAATTCAGACGCCGGGCGGTGAAACTGTATCGCAAACATTCAGCAGCTATGAGCAGGCCCAGCGGTTTTACCGCAGCTATCAGCTTTCAAAGCAGGCGCGGTCAACGAATGGTGGAAATGTCAGGGAAACCATGGCCATGGCAACGCAGGGCGTTTTTTGATCGAATTTGGATTATTCGGACGCCTGAATCTGCAATCGACACTGCGATGTTCGGATAAAATTGGAGTTGTATGAACCCATTGGCGCAAGTCCAGACAGTCAGCGGTCGTACCGGAAGGGTGCGGCATCGCGCATTGTCGATCCGCCGCGCCGCAGTATGGCTTGGCAGCGTTGCGCTGATTTTTTTCCCGGCAGGTTTTTTCGGAATTGCCGCAGCCCAGTCGCAGGCTTCCGCGATACCGCCGGAAACCGCCGCTTATAAACACGAAGCATCAGCCACCATCGACCCGCAGCTTCTAACACAACTGAACTGGGAAACGCGTGCGCTATATGCGCGACTCAGGAAATCTCTGGTGCGGGTCGAAATGGATAAAAATCCGGTGCACATTCTTCCGCCGGAAATGCGGCATCGCTTTCTGGCCTGGGAACGTACCTGGGTATTAAGCCACCACTTTCACGCCGGCGGCCGACCGGGCCGGCAATCGGCCACCGTGGCGATTGTTCCGGAAGCAAATACCGGTTATGGTCCGCCGCCATTAAATTCCGAGCAGCGGAACAGGCTCAATAATCTGATCCGCAGACCTATGGCACAGCTATTTCTGTTGCGGCACTTCCTGTTTGAAATGCACAAGCCGGGTCAAAAGCCGCCCTGGCCTTATTTGCGGTTGATCAATCAGCGATTGATGCTTCTGCACGAAGGACAGGGCAACAGCCTGCCGGGCGTGGTCGTGGGCGGCAAACATAATATTCTGGTATTGGGCCTGCTGGGCACCGCCGACACCACGGGAAAAATTACAGTCATCAATTATCGCGGCCAGCGGCTGACCGGGCGGATATTAGGTGTAAGTCCGCGGCTTGATTTAAGCGTGGTGGCACTGCGGCAGGCCGCGGATTGGCCGGCAATTCCCCTGGCTCGCGCCGATCGTGATGACAAACGGATGCAGTTGTCGCTGAATCCCAATACGCTGACACTAAAATGGAAAATATCGCTGCGGGGCAGGCATTCGGAACATCGGCGGCATGGCCCGTCTGGCACGCCTTTTCAATCCACACTACTTTTGTCCCGTCAGGGGCAGCTTACCGGCGTGGGATCGGGCATGAATATGTTCCATGTCACACGGCGCAATCCGGTATTCCGGGAATTTATTGAAACTGGCGTCATCCGCCCAAGGCAATTTGGAATTAAATACATGCTGCTGGCCGCCAATGCACCGGCCCGCAAGGAAAATCCGATTCTGGGCAACAGGCCGGCGATACTGGTGCTTAAGGTATTTCCGCATTCGCCGGCGATGGAAGCCGGCATTCAACGTGGTGACCTGATTACCGCGCTGAATAATATTTCCATTATGCAACTGCCAACCATCATGCGGCGGATTCATCTTGATCCGAGCAACGTTTCGGTAAGTGCCATCCGCCACAATCAGCCGTTGACACTGTCCATTGATCTTAGCCATATGCCGATGCGCCCGCATGGCCGCCACGTTCCGGCTCCACATTTTCGTCGCCAAAAGCCTTAATTTTCACGCGCGGCTACTGGAGCGCTCCGCGTGAATCCGCGCATGACGGAACGGTTTATGGCCTTCATGTCATTCGCCGCAAGCCTCCAATCGGGGTCTTGCCCGTAAATCAGGAAGGAATGGCCCACTACGGTCGGCCGGCGAATCTTGCAATAGTGTCTGGCTCGTGTCATCGTGCCATTCGGCAAAAGTCGGGGCCACATGGGTGTGTCCCTCCACATTCCATTGATGCAGCGCTATTTACAACAGCGGCAACGCCAAGTACTTTAATCACGGTATTGTTTGGAGAACCTTTTACATGCGAATTGCGGTTATTGGTGGCGCGGGTTATATCGGGTCTCATGCGGTTAAGCTGCTTGTACAGCGCGGACATGAAGTAATTGCGGTGGACAACCTGACCAACGGACATCGGGCCGCTGTGGATTCCAAGGCCCGCCTGGAAGTGCTGGACTGTGCCAACACCGCCGGTCTGGCCGCCATGTTCAAGTCCC
Organism: Planctomycetota bacterium; assembly: GCA_021805585.1. The sequence continues at coordinate 878 of JAJZEY010000374.1, read as the reverse complement.
ATGGAACCGAAGCGGTCATGCACTTTGCAGCCAACGCGTATGTGGGGGAAAGCGTCAGCGACCCGCGAAAATATTACCGCAACAACGTAGCCGGAACGATCAGCATGCTTGACGCCATGGCGCTTGCCGGCGTGCGGAAACTGGTTTTTTCCAGCACCTGCGCCACCTATGGCGAACCGCGCACGGTGCCGATTACCGAAGATCTGCCGCAGAATCCCATCAGCCCCTACGGCATGTCCAAACTGATGGTCGAACATATCCTGCTGGACTGCGCCCGGGCGGAAAACCTGGCCTTCGCCGCTCCGCGGTATTTCAATGTGGCCGGGGCGGCCCTGGACGGATCCATCGGCGAGGACCACCGGCCCGAATCCCACATTATTCCCATCGTGCTGCAGGTCGCCCTGGGCCAGCGGACACATGTTGATATTTATGGAAATGATTACCCCACACCGGACGGCACCTGCATTCGTGATTATATTCACGTCTGGGATCTGGTGGAGGCCCATCTGGTACTGCTGGAAAATCTGCAGCCGGCCAAAGGACTGTTTTACAATCTGGGTGTGGGCCGCGGCTACAGCGTGCGTGAAATTATTGAATCCTGCCGACGGGTCACCGGCAAACCAATTGCCACACGCGAAACCGCCCGCCGCCCGGGCGACCCGCCCGCCCTGTTTGCCTCTCCGGAGAAAATGGCCGGCGACATGAAATGGAAAGCCGCTATCACCAGTCTGGATACCATAGTGGAATCCGCCTGGAAGTGGTTCAAAGCCAATCCGACTGGCTACCGATAACCCGCCGACGACAGCCCGCGGCCCCACCGCCCGCGTGGTCCGCCAATTTTTTCCGGCAAATGGAACAGGCCAATAGCCAATCCGATT
>JAJZEY010000533.1 GCA_021805585.1 Planctomycetota bacterium | reverse complement strand
GCCGCAAGCCGGGCTAATCGCGGGAATGAAAAAATGTGAGGATTCAAGATTCCTCGATGATCGACAATTTGATATTCATTTGCGAAGCAGGATGAATAAAAAGGAGTCCGTTATGGCCACCTTCACCGACATTACGCGCCGTTCTGGTCGCGCGTATACTGGTTTTACGCTCATAGACCTTCTGGTCGTGATTTCGATTATTGCTTTATTGATCGCACTGCGTTTGCCGGCTTTAGCCGCCGCCAAGAGTGCGGCAAATAGCGTAGCTTGTGGTGCCCATGAACGTTCGATGGGGCAGGCGATGCAGGAATACTTGCAGACCTGGAAGGGATTTTATCCCGGGGATGAGGTGGTTGATGGGACTGGCGCGTCCAACAACTTTTGCTGTTGGGTACCGCGGCTCATGACAATGATGGGGCCGGGATCGGCCAAATTATTTTACTGCCCGTCGCGAACTATTGACATGGAGTATATCGGCTATGTCTGGCCGGTTCGCGGTTCGGGTACCATACCCGCCGGCTACGGTCGTGGTACGTTGCTTCGTGGTTACGGTTATCAAAATGGACAAGAGGTTTTGTATATGGGCGGCAACTGGATTGCGACACAAGGTCCGCAACTTTCGCTTCCCGCATTTTCTTATGGATATAACGATTGGGGAACACTGGGCGGTTTTCCGCAGCCGGGGACTTCATCCTACGGTCAGGGGCTGGGCGGCGACATTGGGGTTACGTTCACCGGAACCGCGGGAGGCTATGCCCAGGTTCCCGAGTCGGCCGTTGTTGATCCGGCGGCGATGATCGCGATTACCGATCGGATTGATGATGCCACCCACGGTAATCCGAGCTACACATTTATCTATAATTCCGATCCGACCCGCAGCAATATCCCATTGCCCCAAACCAGTATTCCTGGAATAGTACAATGGGCGGAATGGCCCGGGGCTATCCATGGCGGCGATTCCAACGTGGTCTGGGCGGATGGTCACGTTTCCATTCATTCCCAACAGGAACTGGTACAGGTAAATCCGAATAAAGGCGGCGGCCAGATGAACATGGATTGGAACAATGACCATCAGACTCACGCGCCGGAGACCGGAACCTATTAACGTTCTGGATTGCAAAAGACCTGATTTGAACCGGTCCCTGCCGGCCGGATAGGATCGCTGATTACTTTGTTGTGCGACCGAAGATTGTCGCAATTTGTTATGGCCGATTCGGGAGGTTCCGCGAATGGTTTCAGGCGGCAAAAAAATCACAAGACGCCAGGCACTGCAAACCGCCGTCACCGGTGGCGTCGGAATGGCAATTGCCGGTGCAACAACCGCCAGCATGGAGGCATTTAACCGGAACCGCGTAATGCGGAATGTCACCATTCCGATGAAATGCGATGAATTCGATCTTGCTGATATCTCCATTCTATCCGGTCCATTTCATGAAAATATGATCCGCGATCTGAATTATCTGCTGGCGTTCGAATGCGATCGTTTGCTGGCACCCTTTGAGAAGGTTGCGGGACTGCCCGCCAGAGCGCCGAGTTTGGGCGGATGGGAAAGTGGCGGGTGTGCCGGGCATATTTGCGGCCATTTTTTATCATCCGCATCCATGATGTATTCCCACACAAGGAACGATCGTTTGCTCGAAAAGATTAACTACCTGCTGCCTCGTCTGGCTGAATGCCAGAGGGCAAACGGGCGGAAGGATGCGCAATTTCGCGGTTATTGTTTTGGCGTTCCAGGTGCCAGGAAAGCTTTTAAAATGGCTCTGGCGGGCAAGATTGATGTCGGTGACCCGCAAGCGCTTTTCAGTTTCAGCTTTAATGGCATTGGCGGGGTCTGGTATGTGGTACACAAAGTGATGGCCGGTCTGCGCGATGCCTGTTTGTATACCGGCAGTGTTCAGGCTAAAAATATTTTAATCGGAATGGCCGAATGGACCGCGCAGTTTCCCAAGGCCCTGCGCCCCGCCCAGATGCAGACCATGCTGATCAGCGAACAGGGCGGAATGAATGAAGTGCTTGCGGATGTCTATGCTATTACGGGAAACAGAAAATATTTGAAACTGGCCGAACAGTTTAATGAAAAATCACAACTTGATCCGCTGATGCACGGAAAGGACATTCTGACCGGGACTCATTCCAATCAATATATTCCGCGCGTTATCGGCATCGCGCGCCAGTACGAGTTATCCGGCAAACAGCACTATCGCGCCGGGGCGGAATTCTTCTGGCAATCGGTGGCCCGCCGGCGATCCTATGTTTTTGGCGGCAATTCAAACCATGAATTCTTTTTTCCTCTGGGGGACGCATGGCGGCAGCTTTCCGTCGGGTCGGCGGAAAGCTGTTGTACCTATAATATTCTCAAACTCACCAATCATTATTTCCGCTGGAATGCCACCATGGAAGCCGCTGATTTTTTCGAACGCGGTCTGGTGAACCACATTTTAGGCTCCCAGGACCCGGCCACCGGCATGATGACGTATTACCTTTCCATGCGACCGGGGCATTTTAAAACATTTTGCACCCCGTGGGACTCCTGCTGGTGCTGTGTCGGCACGGGTATGGAGAACCACGCCAAATATGCGCGTGGCATTTACTACCACAATGCGGATACCCTTTGGGTGAATCTCTATATAGCCTCGGAACTGCGTTGGAAGGACCTGGGTTTAACTATTCGCCAGGAGACGCGTTTTCCTGAGGAAAATGCGGTTCGAATGCACGTTGCTTGCGGGCAACCGGTGCCCGCGACAATAAAGCTGCGGCATCCTTATTGGTCAACCCCGGCCATGAAGGTGAAGTTAAACGGCAAAACAATTGATTCGGGGGTTCCGGGTACATATCTTGAAATTTCAAGACACTGGGCCAACGGCGATTTGCTGGAAATCGAATTGCAGACTCCGTTGCGAATGGAACCCATGCCGCATCACCCTTCTACCTTTGCCATTCTGGCTGGTCCAGTCGTGCTCGCTGCGGTTCTGGGCACGGATCTGATGCTGCCACCTGTTCCCTATGCGAATGGCGATCAATACCAGTGGGCCAATGTACCGGATCCGCAAGCGATTCCGGTGATGGTTGTATCCGGACAGGCGATTGAATCCTGGATAAAGCCCGATCCTGTTGAGCCGCTGGTCTGGCACACCCATGGTGCCGGACGCCCGCAGGACGTTAAACTTGTTCCATTTTATAAGGTCGCCCATGAGCGCTATGTGGTCTATTTTGATAATTTGACTGAAAACCAATGGATGCAACGGCAATCGAAAGCGAAGGCGGAAGCGGAATTCGAACACCGCTTATCGGAAAATACTGTCGATTACTTCAAGCCGGGGAATTCGGGTTCCGAAAAGCGGCATGACTTGCGGGACATTCAAGACAGCAATATCGGAAGGTTTAAGGGGAGATCCTGGCGGGATGCTTCCCATGGCGGTGGATTCAGCTTTACCATGAAGGTTCTGCCCGACACTCCCATGACCCTTGTCATGACGTTCTGGGGTTCGGATGCATTTGGACGTGTGTTTGATGTGCGGGTGGATGGTCATAAAATCGCAACCCAGATATTGAACTTCACGCGGCCCGACCTTTTTTTCCATCAGGAGTGGCGAATACCCGATCGCCTCACAAAAGGCCACGATGAAATAACGGTCCGGGTCCAGGCGCACACCGGCATGATGGCCGGCGGGTTATATGGCTGCAGAACGGTGAAGACCGGTGAAATGGGCAGGCCTTGAATGTTGCAAGCGGACTACGCGGACAGAATCAGATATTCTTAGGACGATCATCAGGGAAAAAATCCTGCTCACACAAATCAGTGTATCCCAATTTATAGGGATCCGCCTGC
>JAJZEY010000098.1 GCA_021805585.1 Planctomycetota bacterium | reverse complement strand
CCGGCCAGCCACCGCAACAGCCGCTATCCAGCCGCTTCCCAATTCGCGCGATTGCCGGAAATTACCGCGCCATTTATTCAAATTCAATCAGCAAGTCGCCGGTGGCCACCACCAGGCCCGGTTGAACGTTGATTTTTGAAATTTTGCCATCGCGCGGGCTGTAGACCGCAGTTTCCATTTTCATCGCCTCAATGGACAGCAGTTTATCGCCGCGCACCACCGACTGCCCCAGACTGACCGACACAGCGGAAATTTTTCCGGGCATCGGCGCACCGACCTGCGAAGCGTTGTCCCGATCCGCCTTGGGCAGACTGGTGCGGGCTTTGCCCGTAAGTGATTTATCCGTCACCTTTACTTCGCGTGGCTGGCCGTTGAGTTCAAAAAATACCGTGCGATTGCCATCCGGATCCGGATCGCCCACGGTCAGGAATTTAACCAGCATGGTTTTGCCCGGCTCAAGTTCAATCGGCACCTCCACGTAGGGCAGCATGGGGTAGAAAAAGGCGGGGGTCGGAATCACACTGACATCATCGTATTGCCGACGGAAACGCTCGAAAGCCAGAAACACTTCCGGATACATCAGATAGCTGGCCAGATCGGACTGACCCGCGTCGCGGTGGAGTTTGCCGCTCAATTCCTTTTCAACGGCCGCAAGGTCTATGGATTCCAGCCGCGCACCGCGGCGGCCATTCAGCGGCTTTTTGCCTTTTAAAACAATTTTTTGAAGTTCCCTTGGCCATCCGCCGGGCGGCTGGCCAAGGTCACCGCGCAGCATTTCGACCACGCTTTTGGGGAAATCTATGTGGCGCGAAGCGTCCAGCACATGTTCAGGCTCAAGATTGTTGGTAACCATGAACAAAGCCATATCCCCCACCACTTTGCTGGAGGGAGTCACCTTCACAATATCGCCAAACAGTTCATTGACACGCGCATACATGCGTGCCACTTCATTCCAGCGGTCCGCCAGACCAAGGCTGCGGGCTTGAACGCGCAAATTGGTATACTGGCCACCGGGCATTTCATGTTCATAGACCGATGCGGTGCCCGCCAGCATGCCCTCTTCAAACGGCTGGTAATAACGGCGGACGGCTTCCCAGTAATCCGCCAGACGGGCCAGCGCCTCTGAATTCAATCCGCTGTCGCGCGGGGTGTTGGCCAGGGCGGACACCAGTGAATTCAGGTTCGGCTGCGAAGTCATGCCGCTCATGGAACTGATGGCCGCATCCACAATATTCACCCCCGCCTGGGCGGCCAGCAGAATCGCCGCCGATTGGGTACCCGCCGTATCGTGCGTGTGAAAATGAATGGGAATGCCGATTTGGTCACGCAGGGCCTTGACCAGCTTGTGCGCGGCAAACGGCTTGCACAAACCGGCCATATCCTTGATGCCTAAAATATGCGTCCCCATTTTTTCCAGTTCTCTGGCCATGCGGACATAATATTTCAGGGAATATTTTTCCCGACGCGGATTAAGAATATCGCCGGTGTAACAGACCGCGGCTTCCAGAATCGCGCCGCTGTCCAGCACCGCATCCATCGCCACCGTCATGTTGCGGGTCCAGTTAAGCGAATCAAATACGCGAAACACATCCATCCCGTTTTCGGCGGCGGTTTTCACAAAATGCCGCACCACGTTGTCCGGATAATTGGTATAGCCAACGGCGTTGCTGGCTCGCAAAAGCATCTGAAAAAGCACATTGGGAATCCGCCGGCGCAACTTGGCCAGCCTCTGCCAGGGGTCTTCATGTAAAAACCGCATGGCGGTATCAAATGTGGCACCGCCCCACATTTCCAGGCTGAAAAGTTCCGGCAGCAAATGGGCGTAGGCATCCGCCGGCCCGAGCAGGTCCACCGTGCGCATCCGCGTGGCCAGCAATGACTGGTGGGCGTCGCGCATGGTGGTATCGGTAAACAGCAGGGCCTTGTCCGACAACAGCGACTGGCAGTACGCCTTGGCACCCAGCTTTTTGAAACGATCGCGTGAACCTTCCGGCAGTGGCGTATCACGCGGCCAGTCCACAGCGGGGGCGGGCGTCATAAGTGAAATATCCGGAATCCGCTTGACCTCCGGCGATCCATTTACAATCACATCCCCAAGATAACTCAATAATTTCGTAGCCCGGTCGCGGCGGGCTGAAAAGCGGTAAAGGGCCGGCGTATTGTCCACAAATGTGGTCGTGGCCTCGCCGGATAAAAAAGATGGGTGGCAAACCACATTTTCCAGAAACGGAATGTTGGTTTTCACCCCGCGCACCCGGAATTCTGAAAGTGCACGCAGCGTACGGGCTACGGTTTCTTCCAGTGTGGGGGAAAAACAGGTCAGCTTCACCAGCAGCGAATCAAAGTAAGGTGTAATGACCGCGCCGGTGTAGGCCGTGCCGCCATCCAACCGCACGCCAAACCCCGCCGGGGAACGGTAGGAAGTAATTCGGCCATAATCGGGAATAAACTGATTGGCCGGGTCTTCCGATGTGATTCGGCACTGCAGCGCCACACCACGGTGGGTAAGCTGTTCCTGTGGGGGAATGTGAATGGGTGCGGCATGAAGCGAATGGCCCTGGGCGACAAGAATCTGAGCCTTGACCAGATCAATCCCGGTAATAATTTCCGTGACGGTATGTTCCACCTGTATGCGCGGATTCACCTCAATAAAGAAGAACTCGCCGGTTTGTACATCCAGCAGAAATTCCACCGTGCCGGCGTTGCGGTACCCCACCTGCCGACCGATCTCCACCGCGCTTTGACAGATTTTTTTTCGCAAATCGGCATCCAGCCCGACACTGGGGGCCAACTCCACAACTTTCTGGTGCCGCCGCTGCACTGAACAGTCGCGCTCAAAAAGATGCACCAGATTGCCGTGGGTATCTCCCAGCAATTGCACTTCAATATGCTTGGCCTGGGTAATATAGCGTTCCAGAAACACTTCGGATTTGCCGAACGCGCCGCCCGCTTCGCGCTGGGCCTCTTCCAGACGGCTGGAAAGTTCATCCGCGGTTTTGACGACGCGCATCCCGCGTCCTCCACCGCCGAAACTGGCCTTGATAATGAGCGGAAAGCCAATGTCACGCGCCATTTTTTTTATTTTGGCCGCATCGGTGACGCCATGTTCCGTTCCGGGCAGAATGGGCACACCGGCCTTGCGGGCGATGGCGCGGGCAGCCGTTTTATCGCCAAAGCTTCGCAGCATGTCCGCGGTTGGGCCGATAAAAGTGATTCCCGAATCGGCACACGCCTGGGCAAAATCGGCATTTTCCGAAAGGAACCCGTAGCCGGGGTGAATGGCATCGACCTGATGTTGCCGCGCCAGGGAAATAATGGCGGCAATATTCAGATAATTTTTAACCGGCGCATCCGGCCCGCCAACCTGATAGCTCTCATCGGCTTTGAAGCGATGCAGTGAATAACGGTCTTCGTGGCTGTAAATAGCTACGGTTTGAAGGTCCAGCTCGGTTGCGGCGCGCAAAACCCGAATGGCAATTTCACTGCGGTTGGCAACCAGAAGTTTTTTCATGCGGCACGTTCCTTTTAGAACTATTTCACTGCGGAATAATACGCGATTACCCAGATTGGTTAAAGCGCGAACGGGGAAAACTTCATGTGTGACGAATGGCACACCGGCTGATGGTCAAGCCTGCGATCCCAACGGAGTACGGCCGTCGGTCAGGAAGCCTGCCGCCGGCGTTGCTGCGGCAACGCAGAGCATCTATGGTAAACGTCCCGCGAAGTACAGGTGGGCCCAGGCCGCTTTTTCGTCTTTAATTTTCGGCGGCGGAGGCGGATTTCGCCAACCGCCCCCAAACCCCCACCCGGCCTTGCAGCTCTCCTCCCTCGGGC
>JAJZEY010000099.1 GCA_021805585.1 Planctomycetota bacterium | reverse complement strand
AGACCCCGCCACATCCGATTCGGTGCCCCGTGGGCAGGTGGTGCGATAGTGCGCCGCGGTCGGCCATATTCGCGGACAAACCGGCGGGACCCAAAGCGCCCCATTTTCCTGGTCTGACCGAAGCCGATTAGCTATTGCCGCAGACGATTAAAAATGCCGGCTCATCGCCTTTAAGGTGTTTGGGGGTAACATTTAAAGGACCGGCGTTCTTCCGGTAATGCCGGGAACGGTGGGTGTGCCGGTTTTTATCTGGAAGATATTGCATAGATAGCTGGGGCCTCGACGTGAAAGAGCACTCACGACCTTCCCGATAAAAATGGGCACTCCCGGAACGGTAAAAAAATTAAGACAGCATTGATATTTACCGCCGGGTGACGGTATTCTATCGCATTCCAAATGTTTGGCGGATGTGGAACATTGCCGAGGCAAACTCCGCTCTGGCGGATGGCGTCCACATATCATTTTTCCGGAGCAGCTAAAATGGTGCAGGTTTTCAAGCGTTACAGCCGGTTGGCGATAATGGTTATTTTGTCGGTTGGAATAGCGGGTCAATTGTCCGCCGCACCGCGAAGCAAAACGCTTCTTTCCGGCCCGTGGATGCTGCAAAAAGCGTCTCTGGCACGGCTGCAACACGCCGTTAAGATCACGCATTGGCAATGGCGATATTCATCGCTTGGTACCGGTGAACCGCCGGCGCATTGGTCTGCAAAGGCCGCCAGTGCAACGTTGCCATGGACGGCGAATTACGCCATCGGCAAACAGGACCTTTTTCATGGCAAGCAGGGTTATGCCTGGTTTAAAGCCACGTTGCCCCGGTTGCCCGCCGGTTTGCATATTTTGGAATTTCAGGGCGTTTCGACGCGCGCAACGGTCTATCTGAATGGCACCATGCTGACCGACCATCGGGGGGGGGCGTTCTGGTTTCAGGTTCTATTAAACAGTGCCTGGCACAACACCGGGCCTAATAATCTGCGGATTCTGGTGCACATGACCCATCCGGGTAACAAACAGGCCACGCTTAAACCCGTTGTTCTGGGCAACGCGAGCACTGCGGATTTTCCGCCAACCGCCGCGGCTGCGGGCGGTGCCGGGATAAGCCCCCCCTGGCAATCCGTTCTGGTTCCCAATGATTTTGTTGTAAATGGGAAATTTAACCGTCACGCCAACGGCTCGCACGGCTACCTGCCCGTTTACCCCGTCTGGTACAAACGCACTTTTACGGTTCCCGCATCAGACAAGGGCCGTTCACTGGAATTATATTTTGGTGGTGTCCTTAGCGATGCCGTGGTTTATGTAAACGGCATACAGGTGGGGGAACATGCCGACGGCTATTCGCCGTTCCAATGCAATGTCGCTTCCGCCGTACATTACGGTGCGGCCAATTCGCTGGTTGTCTATGTAGACCCCCGCGCCACCGAAGGATGGTGGTATGAAGGTGGCGGCATTTATCGCAATGTCTGGCTGATGGCCAAGCACCGCCTGCACATTGCTCATTGGGGGGCATTTGTAATGGCCCGCGTGCCGGGGCGGATTCGCTATGGCCACTCCGGCGATCGTGCCGATGCCGGATTGATAATTCAAACCACCCTCGTGAATCAGCACAAACAATCGCAGTCGGTTGACCTGGTTTCAACCATTGTCGCGCCGACCGGAAAAATCGTCGCCACAGTTCGCACGCCGGAAACGATTGCCGGATCGTCCACCGCGACGTTTAATCAGGCCGCGATTGTGTATCGCGCCCATTTGTGGTCGCTGCATCATTGCAACCTGTATTCTCTGCACACAAGTATTCGGGCAGGCGGCCAATTGGCTGATGCCAAGACCACCTCTTTCGGCATTCGCACCATTCGCTACAGTGCCGAAAGCGGATTCTATCTGAACGGCCGCCATGTGGAATTGGACGGCACTTGCAACCATCAGGACTTTCCCGCGGTGGGCGTAGGCGCCCCGGCGGATTTGTGGTGGTGGCGTGTGGCCCGCCTGAAGGCGATTGGTTCCAATGCCTACCGCTGTTCGCATAATGCGATGAACACCGCGCTTTACAACGCCTGCGATCATCTGGGTATGCTGGTCATGGATGAAAACCGTGAAATAGGCGATACCCGTGAAGGGGGAGATTATCGAAGCGCTAAATCCAATGTGGGCGTCCCTTATGGCCGGAACCGGAATTTGCAGACCCTGATTCTTCGCGACCGCAACCATCCGTCGGTGATCATGTGGTCACTGGCCAATGAGGAACTGTATATTCAGGCAACGCCCTTTGGTGCAAAACTGTTTCGCCACATGATGAAAATTGTACGGAAACTTGACCCCACCCGGCCGATTACCAGTGCCATGAATGGGGGCTATCCCAAGGGCTTTGCCACTGTGGAAGATTTACTTGGCATAAATTATGCACCGGGCAATTACATAAAAATGCACCGGCTGTTTCCGCATTTTCCGATCTTCGGCAGCGAAGTGGGAAGTTCGGAATCGGACCGCGGCGTTATGAAAAATGACGCCAAATCTGGCCTCGTCGGCCAGTACACCATGCACAGCGCCTGGTCGCAGGTGCCGTGGAATACCTGGCCCCCTATAGGAACCCAGCGCTTTGTGGCCGGTGGTTTTGTCTGGACTGGTTTTGACTACCGCGGCGAACCGACGCCATACCAGTGGCCGGATATCAATTCCCATTTTGGCCTGCTGGATATCTGCGGTTTCCCCAAACCGGACGCCTATTATTACAAGGCCTGCTGGACCCGCAAGCCGATGGTGTACATCCAGCCGCAATGGGATTTTCCGAACAAGGCCGTCGGCACACCCATTACCGTACGCTGTTTTTCCAACTGTTCGCGGGTGGAGCTGTTTTTTAACGGCAAAAGCCTTGGCGCTGAAACCATGCCAAAGTTCAAATATGTCGATTGGACCGTACCCTGGCATCCCGGCCGCCTGACGGTGAAGGGGTATTCCGGCGGTGCCGTGGTGGCGACTTTTCATGTACAAACGCCGGGCGCTCCGGCCCGCATCAAATTATTCAATGAATGGCCGCACATAAAGGCCGACGGTCTGTGCATCGCGCCCATCGGCGTGGAAGTGCTGGATGCACAGGGCCATGTTGTGGATGGTTCCACCGCTCGCATCACGTTTGCCGTCCGTGGGCCGGCGAATATCGCGGGCACATCCAATGGCGACCCCGCCAGCCGGATACCCAATGCCGCCGACTACAGCAAGGCCTTTTTCGGCAAGTGCATGGTGCTGGTGCGGGCCACAAACGCCGCCGGCAGTGTGACCGTAACGGCCCGCAGTCCGGGTTTGCCCGCTGCGAAACTGGAATTCCAGACGCAACCGGTCAAATAGCGGTTGCAATAAGCCGTCAAACAGGTGGCGGTTTATAAGCGGATGGCAGATACGCAGCGGGAAAAATGCCCGGTTCCTTGCCATATAACGGTGCTGCGAGTTAACGGCAAAACGTTGGGGTTTGCCAAAGCTATTCGCGCCGCCACGGCCCTGCAACCAAACCGGCCTGAACGGCGTTATAATAGTGTCGTGCTTGCCCGCACGGGTATCGGCGGCCGAATTGCGGAATGGGATTTTCAATTGCTCGGGGTTGGAGGTCACCCATGGTGCTGCGAATCATCGTTTGGATTGGCTTTTTCTGTCGGCTTTGGCGAATTTCTGCGTTTATTCTGGGTATCGGACTCTTGGGGGCCGGTGGATGCACGTCTTCGCCTTGGTATCAGAATAACAATCAATGTGGACCCGGTTATTACCATCACGAAGATGACGATGATGACGACAACCGCGACGACGATGATGACCGCGGCCAGGTCTACGACCGTGATGACTATTTTCATTATGCAACG
>JAJZEY010000081.1 GCA_021805585.1 Planctomycetota bacterium | reverse complement strand
CGGCAAAATTCTTCGCCGCATCAGCCCTCCGTTTTCGGTTATTCCGCAACCGGACGGCAGCCTGTTGCCCGTGGCGGATAGCCGATGGATCAGTGCAATTCCAGACGACTTTTATAAAGCCCGCGCTCCGGGCTATATTTCAGATTACATGCGGCAAACCGGTATTCGCCGCTTTCTGGCTGATATTTCGCTCGGTCGCCCACCAGCACCCTTTCCTGCAATTCCGGATTCCACAGGGCGGCTTGTCCCGATCGCACGCCGAATTCACACGCTTGGTGGCCAAGTGGTGGTGCGCTTGAATTTGTTCTGCAAAAATGGGCATCGGCTGCCGAAGTACCGGTGGCTGGCCGGACGGCTTACGCTGATTCTTACACGCCTTTCCCCGGACATTTCCGCGATTGTGGTCAATCCCATCGGTTTAAATGTTCCGTCGCGCATGGCATTGGCGCTTCGTGGTGTGCAATTGGCGGCGGCGCAGCGGGCTTACCGCAATATGGTTCGCTTGGCCGCAAAAATGCTGCCGAACGTTCCAGTGGTTCCCCAGTTAAAGTCACTGGGAGCGGCCAGCTATTGCCCACTGGATCCGGGCCTATTTAACGCCTCAAATGTCAAACATAAATCACTTATTTTCGCCGTATCGGATAATCGGCGGTGGCTGCCGTTGATGCACACCGTCAGCCGAATGGCTCACCCACCGGTAATCTGGGTTCTGCCCGTGCCCGCGCAGCGTCTCGTCGGAATCAGCCTGCAAACAGAACCGGTAACGCGGCCTCATAAGTTCATGGGGGCGGCGATGGCCTTAGCGGCGGGCGCAATGTTCGCCCCGGCCCGCGAGGGCCGTTGCTTTTCCGCCACCGCGCATTGGCTGGGAGATGCAGTCCGTTTTGCGCCCGTTCATTCGCATTTGCCGCCGACAATGACGGTCTTTCAGGCGAATAAACGGGCGGTGGCCATTGTTATCGGTCTTGGCGCGGGCACAATTCACGACACTTTCTGGCGGGCCTGGCAATGGGGACATGTGCAATGGCGGCGTGTCGGGCCATCTTATGGCGGGAGGGTGAACGCCGGCTGGCATCATCTTTCAACAGGAGAGTTTCCTACCGGTCATTTAACCATTTTCGATCCCGAAGCGGTCCTTCAAAGCTTTAATGCTGTCGGGCAAAAGCTTTCTACGCCATTTCCCGGTGAACAGCAAATACCCCTGAACGCGAGGACTTATTTCGTCACCGCCCCCGGTTCCGCCAGGAATCTCGTTGCGGCGTTGCGCACGGCCGAAATTCATGGCTTCCCACCGGCCCTGATATTTCCACAATTGTTTACCGATCACAAAGTCGCTGGTCCTCATGGATTGGCCGGAACAATATCCGGGCAAACCGAGCCAAAGACGAGACGCTTCATCGCCACTGATGCCATTAGCCACGGAATCGACGGGATACAGGTGCGATGGATCATTCGTAACGCCGGCGTGGGCCGGTTGGACGGTCTGTTCCGCACTTCCATTCAGACAGAACTGGGGATTAAAAATCGACCCGACGTAAAATCGGTTGCCCAAACGACTTGGAAATGGCTGGAAATTCCCTCCGGGCAGTTTCGCACATTGTCTATCACAATTCCGGAAAATGTGTATCGCAACGGATTGATTTTGCGAGCATCGCTCCGTGGTGCCAGCTTTCAAGAACAAGTCGCCCTGCCATTGGCGGCGGTAGACCCCTCGATACAGCGGACGATTGGGAATCGGCCGGATCGCCGAAAATGACGGGTATTGGAAAATGGACGGCGTCGCGATCGTTGGCCATGTTCTGCCTAAAATTTATGCGAACCTTTGGCCACGTTTTGCCGGCTGCTTATAAAATAAGCATATGGCTTTTTATGGATGGACAGAGCACGGGGCATTTTGTCCTGACTTCCAATTGCATTTTGCCGCCGCGCACAGGTCTGATCTTCGGGAAGCATACGCCTTCAATTGTTGTCGGAATCATTACCTTCCGCTAACCAGGAAATTCAGATTAAGGCCGCTTGATGAAAACATCGCAATCTAAACCGACAAACCCTTCTTCAATAATATCGGCATGGAAATTGCATAACCCGTTGACCGGAGTTTACGTGTTAAGCCTCCGCAGCTTCCCCTCCTTCGGGTTTTGGATGGGTTGTCCGGTGGTGTTGCGCGGTCAGGTGAAGAGTCTCGAATGCCTCTTGCCGGCTGGAGGAATGACCGTTTTTGTGACATTTAGAGTGCGATTTACGGGAATTGCGCGGATTTTGGGCTTGGAATTCGTGCCTGTTTGCTGCAAAATCGCGCTCTCGGTTAGAATACCCGGCTTCGTTGGCCGGGAGGTTTAGTGTTTGTCGGCCGTTGGCCGGGCGGATTATAAGAAGCCATTTTTTAGGAGTTCAGTCGTTATGGGTGCATTCACAGCTCGTCGTGCCGCAATTGAGGCTCTAACACAATTTCGGAGCGTTGCTCCAAGGATCAACTTCAAGGAAACCCCGATCAGTGCCATTTATGGCAGCAATGTGTTCAATGAAGATGTTCAGCAGCAGCGATTGCCCAAGCCGATCTTCAAAAAGCTCCAGCAGACCATCAAGCGGGGCCTGGCGATTGACCCCGGCATTGCCGATGTGGTAGCGTCCGCCATGCGCGACTGGGCTGTGGAAAAGGGGGCTACCCATTACACCCATCTGTTCTATCCCATGACCGGCCTGACCGCGGAAAAGCACGACAGCTTTGTTTCTCCGGAAGGCTGCAGTGCGATTTTGGAATTCTCCGGTAAGGAGCTGGTGAAGGGCGAACCGGATGCCTCGTCATTCCCGTCCGGCGGTTTGCGGGCCACTTTTGAAGCCCGTGGTTATACCGCCTGGGATCCGACATCTCCGGCATACATTCTGGAAAACCCCAACGGCACCACGCTGGTTATTCCCACCGCGTTCGTCTCCTGGACTGGGGAAGCGCTGGACAAAAAGATTCCCCTTCTCCGCTCCATGGAAGCGCTTTCCACCCAGGCGATGCGCGTTCTTAAATTATTCGGTAATTCCGCCGCAACCAAGGTGTTCACCACCGTGGGCGCGGAACAGGAATATTTCCTGATTGACCGCAACTTTTACTTTGCCCGCCCTGATCTGATTAACTGTGGCCGAACCCTTTTTGGTGCCAAGCCGCCCAAGGGCCAGGAAATGGAAGACCAGTATTTCGGCACTATTCCGGAACGTGTGCTGGCCTGCATGCTGGAAGTTGAACAGGAACTCTACAAGCTGGGAGTCCCGATCAAAACCCGCCACAATGAAGTGGCTCCGGCACAGTATGAAATCGCCCCGATCTATGAAGATTCCAACCTGGCCCACGACCACCAGATGCTGACCATGGAAACATTGCGGCACGTGGCCGAGCAGTATGGCCTTAGCTGCCTGCTGCACGAAAAGCCGTTTGCCCGCGTCAATGGCTCCGGCAAGCACAACAACTGGTCCATGTCCACCGATTCCGGGGAAAACCTTCTGAATCCGGGTGATACTCCGCACGAGAATGCACAATTCCTGGTCTTTTGTGCCGCCACGATCCGTGCGGTGAACAAATATGCCACACTGTTGCGCGTCGCGATTTCCTCCGCTGGAAACGATCACCGCCTGGGTGCCAATGAAGCCCCCCCGGCCATTATTTCCATTTACCTTGGCGAACAGCTTCAGGACATTATGGATCAGATTGAAGCCGGTGGTGCCAAAAGTACCAAAGCCGGCGGACAGATGGAAATTGGCGTGACCGTGCTGCCCAAGCTGCCGCGGGACGCCGGTGACCGTAACCGCACCTCGCCATTCGCCTTCACGGGCAATAAATTTGAATTCCGTGCCGTTTCCGCCGGTCAGTCC
>JAJZEY010000542.1 GCA_021805585.1 Planctomycetota bacterium | reverse complement strand
CCAGATTAAATCTTACAAAAATAGACGTATCATTCCGATTGGCATATTCAAGTTCCGCCTCGGCCAGAGCGGTTTGGTCAAATGTGCACCAGTGCACCGGTTTGCGCTGGCGGAACACCAGCCCCTTGTTTAGCAAGTCCGCAAGAACATCCAGCACGCCGGCTTCATAGCGCGGGTCCAGTGTCAGATATGGCCGGTCAAACGACCCCATCACCCCCAGCCGTTCAAACGATTCGCTTTGCTGCGCGACAAATTTCAACGCATAGTCGCGGCAGCGGTGGCGAATATCGTCCGGGGAAAGTTCGCGCATTTTTGGACCTAATTGCTTTTGGATCGCGCTTTCTATCGGCAGGCCGTGGCAGTCCCAGCCGGGCACAAACGGAGCGTCATATCCTTCCATGGTGCGGAACTTGACCACAATATCCTTAAGCACCTTGTTGATCAGGTGGCCCATGTGAATATCGCCATTGGCGTACGGTGGCCCGTCATGCAGAACCCATTTTCCCAGCCGGTGCGGCCGGTTGCGAATCCGCTGATACAGATGTTCCGCTTTCCATGTCGCCAGTATGGCCGGTTCGCGCGCGGTGAGGTTGGCTTTCATATCAAAGGCGGTCTGTGGCAGGTTTAAGGTGGCCTTGTAATCGGCCGGTTTGGCTGCCGCCAATGGAGTTTGGCCGGGAATTGGTTGAGCGGGTTGATGTTGCGAATCGGTCATAAGGAGTCGGTTGCCTCTCCAGCGGGCGCTGCACGCTGGTCATGTGAATCAGTCGGGTCGGCGGACAATCCACCGGCAGGCATGCATTGTAGCCGCCGGAGTTGGCCGCTGGCCAGTGCATAATAATCTGCCGCCAATGGCGGTACCTTTAAATCCCCAAATTGTAAAGCAGGTCTCCAGATGGGCATCCTTCAGATGTGCAGAGCAGTTCCGGTGTATGGGCATGCAAAAAGGCCGCGATCAGTCGGTTTTCTTGAAGATCAGCAGATAATTAAATCCGCGAAGGAAAAAATTCCCTTCAATCGCGGCACTGTGCCAGTGGCTGCGGCCCAGTTTATTGTTGTGCCGCACGACGGCCACGATGTCGACCGGTTCGGCCAGGGGGCGAAGCAGGCCGAATAATTCAAAGCCGATGGGCATGAAGGGACGGCCTTTTTTAAAGGAATCGCTCACGTACACCGCCATGTACCGGCGTGGTTTAAGAACGCGGACGCACTCGCCGAAGACCTGTTTCATGGCCATGAAGTAAGCATTTTGTCCGGACGGTTTTGGGGATTTTTCGTTGGCATCCAGTTTGCCAATGCAGCGGGGGTCGTCGGAATAATCCACATGGGTCGAATAGGGGGGGTCTATAAACACAAAATCCACGGTGGCCGCTGCCAGCGGAATCTGCCGGCTGTCCGCCTGTTTGATATCTGCGCGGCGCGGCACCAAGTCAAACCCCAAGCCCTTTCGCTGCAGTTCGTGTGCCACATCCAGAGTGGTGCCGCTGCCGCACATTGGGTCCATGACCGTATCATTTTCCCGGGTGTAACGCTGCAGAAGGTTCCAGATGACCCATGCCGGCGTGGCACCGATATAGTCCTTGTCCCCATGCGGCTGGCGACCATAATCCTGCGAGGGATACTCCCAAAGCGTGGTGGTCTGCAGCCGGACAGGGGGTTTGGACTGGAATTTATTCATGCGCTGAATTTTAATGCTTTATTCATCCCACGTCATCCGCCGCAGGGGGCGTGGAAATCTGGATGTGTGTGGCAATGGTCGAAATCTGTTGATGCTGGTTAATTCCCTTGAAAAAGGCGACCGGTGGCCTTCCCCGGATATTCAGTCCCCGGATATTCAAGCGTGTATTGTCTTGGACCCGCTGGAAAATATCGGATTCCAGATGCAGTTGATTCTGGTTCATGGATTGACCACGGCTGCGGCAATCTGCTCAATTACAGTGATGTTCCTTACGAGTTCCGGCGTCAAGCCATAGCGGTCCCGAAGATACTCCGTGCTGTTGTAGCTCACCCGTGTGCTCCCATACTCATCTTCCGCGACAAGTATTTTTAATGGAAGATCGATTGCACAGTCAGGAGAAGCGATCATCAGCGGCGTGCCCGCCTTCGGGTTGCCGAAGATGACCAGTTTGGTATCGCGCATATGGATGCCAACTTTGGCTGCTTCGCCGCTATGGTCAACGACGGCAATCACGGTTACGGCCTTCGCCCGCAGGATCGATAGCAGACGCTCCAGCACCTCGCTGACGCTGCGCGTGCTGCTTAAATGCACGATTCCATTACTCCCTGTCGACATGTTCTTTTCCTCTATTGATTCAATGATCGCTGGACGAGCAATTCAGCCATATGGTCGGGCTGCGCAGCTTCGCGAAGAACGACACAGTATTGCGGCGGTAACCCTGCTGGATACATTCGTCTCAACATAGACGTTTACCACGTGATAATCCTATCACAATCCGCCGGGAGGCGGAAGCGCAGAGGCAATTGCATGTAACAATCTGGCCATTTAGCATATACATTGAGATATATACAACACCATATTATATGCATAAGCGTCGGCGGCTGGTTCGGCGAGTTTGCGGCAGAATCCGATGGCCAGTGGCACCCGAATCGGCGGATCGGTCAATTGAATCTGCCCGAGCGTTTCCCGGCAACGTCTTTGGATATGGATCCAGCATGTCTGACGATTGCAGGCGTTACAGCCGTCGGTTACCAGAGCGCTGTCAAATTCATGGCCCAAGAGATGCGCCGCGCGATCGTCCGTCATCGCGTAGTGGCATTGCGCAGGATGCTGATGATCATGAAACGCCATCCTCATCCGGATGGTGGACTTTCATTCCAAATTTGGCCATTCGTGCTTTTAAGAGACAATCAAAACCCGGCAGCACCACTATGCGTCGGCTCATGGCTTGAAAATCTCATCTACCAGAACACCCTGACGCTTGATTCCACTCCCCACAACATTGATTTCGCATGACCGTTGAATAACCGCCGGGCCAACCGTTAATAAAATCATGCGGATACTCACAATTCGCCGGGGCGCTCCAGTGTTCGGTCACAACAGTTATGGGAGGATCGGCAAAGAATCTTGATGTTTCCAGGCATATCTTTCGCGAGGTAATCTTCCTGAAATGTTGCTGTGGCAAAGCACAGGTGACAATTTCGATGAATACTGGAAAACTTCCGCAATCCAACGGCTTATATCGGCCGGGATATGGTAACGATTGAACACCCCGCGGCGCGGGCGGACAAAATCGGCTGGTACCCTCCGCCGGCGATCGGGCAGTGGTTCTGATTGTGTTGTAACGCCAGCGATTACTTGGCATCCAGCCAGTTGTCGGCCCAGCCCATTTCCACTTTTATCGGAACGGACAGGGTAATTGCCGTTTCCATCTGGTGCGCGACGGTTGCGGCATATTGTTCAACAAGGTTGCGGCGGCATTCAAAGACCAGTTCATCGTGCACCTGCATAATCAGGCGAATGTCATCCCGCTTGCCGGTCAGTGCACGATCAATATTGACCATAGCCTGTTTAATAAGATCGGCCGCGGAGCCTTGAACAACAGTATTCACCGCGGCGCGCTGGCCAAACTGCCGCACCGATTGATTGGTGGAATGAATTTCCGGAATATTCCTCTGGCGGCCCAGAATGGTTTTGACAAATCCGTGCAGCATGGCGTCTTGAACGCACTGCTGCGAAAACGCGTCGATTCTGGGAAAGCGGGCCTTGTAGGCATTAATAAACACCTCGGCTTCATGCCGGGGAATTTTTAATACCTGGGCCAGACCAAATGCCGTCTGCCCGTAAATAATGCCAAAATTCACGGTTTTGGCCAGTCGCCGCATGTCGGATGTGACATCTTG
>JAJZEY010000450.1 GCA_021805585.1 Planctomycetota bacterium | reverse complement strand
ACGGTATTATTTCCGCCCTGCATCGGCGCAACAATCGGGTCACATCGGCGGATGACCCGCAGATTAAACTTATGTCTCATGAAAACTTCATACAGACCGACGCCCCCACCGACCCCGGCAGTTCCGGCGGCGCGCTGGTGAATATGCGCGGGCAGGTGATTGGAATTAATGAGTCCATTAAATCCGGCGGCGGGGGCGGTTTTAACGGCATTGGATTCGTGATTCCCGCCGCCGAGGTCCGCTTCGTGACGGCGCAACTGATTCACACGGGCCATGTGAAACATGGCCGTTTGGGCTGCCGCATTCAGGAGGTGACCATCCAGAATCCCAAACCCGGCGTCACCACGCTGTTGACCGGACTGCGGGTGGTACAGGTAACCAAGAACTCGCCGGCATGGAACGCGGGTTTGCGTACGGGAGATGTGATAGTCGCATTAAATGGGCGAAAGATTCATCGGGTGGCCCAGCTGCGCAACCGAATTGAATTTTCAGCACCAGGAACACATATGTCTATAGAACTATGGCGCGGATCCGCTTTGAAACAGTTTGCCGTCGTCACGGGCGGCTGATATCGCAGTGCCCGCGGGCGACGGTCTGAAACGCCCTGGCGGCATTGCAATTTCAGATTCGACTGCGCGCCGCGATAAACGCATTCACGGCGCGCTGCAGATCCGGTTGGCTGTGTGCGGCGGAAACCTGAGTGCGGATACGGGCCTTTCCCGGTGGAACCACCGGAAAGCTGAACGCGGTTACCAGAACACCGCATTGGATAACTTCCCGCGCCATGCGCGTGGCAATTTGCGCATCGCCGAACATAATGGGCACAATCGGATGCGTACCGGGAATAACATCAAAACCGGACGCCGCCATCGACTCGCGAAAAAACGCGGTATTTTCCCAAAGTCGCCGCCGCCATTCCGCGGATGTTTCAACGAGGCGCAGCGCGGCCAGACTTGCCGCAGCCACAGCCGGCAATATGGAATTGCTGAACAGGTAAGGCCGCGAACGTTGCCGCAGAATATCAATAATCCGCCGCTTTCCGCTGACATAACCTCCGCCACCTCCGCCCAGAGCTTTACCAAAGGTTCCCGTCAGAATGTCCACCCGATCCATCACGTTGTGGTATTCGTGCGTTCCCCGGCCACCCGCCCCCATAAAGCCGACCGCGTGGGAATCATCTACCATCACGATGGCATTGTGCCGCTGGGCAAGATCGCAAATGGCCCCAAGATCGGCGATGCGGCCATCCATGGAAAACACGCCGTCGGTCGCGATCAGTATAAATCTGGCACCCGCCGCCGCGGCTTCGCGCAGCCGGGTCTCGAGTTCTGTCATGTCATTGTTGCGGTAACGGTAGCGCTGGGCCTTGCACAGGCGAATGCCATCGATAATGGATGCGTGATTCAGTTCATCACTGATGATGGCATCCTGGGAATCCAGCAGCGTTTCAAACAGACCGCCGTTGGCGTCAAAGCAGGATGAATACAGAATCGTGGCGTCGGTATGAAGAAACCCGCTGACCGCCGCTTCGAGTTCCTGGTGAATCTGCTGCGTCCCGCAGATAAACCGCACCGACGCGGTGCCATACCCCCAGCGATGCAACGCCGCAGATGCCGCGGCAATAATATCCGGATGGTTCGCCAGACCAAGATAATTATTGGCGCACAGGTTCAGCATATCCGCATGGCCGGGAATTGTGACATCCTTACCCTGCGGCGTTTCCAGAGGCAGCTCAAGTTTTTCCAGACCCTGGCCGCGCAGTTCATCCAGCCGCCGGGCCAAATGGGTTTCAAAGGGTTGTGGCATCATGGGAAGCTCCGGAATAGTCAATTTAATCTTCCGCCCAGGTAAGAATGACTTTGCCGCTCTGGCCGGCGCGCATGGCTGCGAAACCCTGTTCAAAATCTGTGTAATGCAGGCGGTGCGTGATCACCGGCGAAATATCCAGGCCGGATTGCAGCATGGTGGTCATTTTGTACCAGGTTTCGTACATTTCCCGGCCATAAATTCCGTGAATGGTAAGCATGTTGAAAATCACAAGGTTCCAGTCAATGGCCATTTCCTTTTCCGGAATGCCAAGCATTGCGATTTTTCCGCCATGGCACATGTTCGTCAGCATATCGCGGAATGCCTGCGGATTGCCGGACATTTCCAGGCCCACATCAAACCCTTCCTTCATACCAAGTCGCTGCTGGCATTGGGCCATGGTTTGGGTGCGGACATCCAGCGGAATCGCGCCCATGCGGGCGGCCATGGCCAGGCGGAATGGGTTTATATCGGTCACCACCACATGCCGCGCTCCGGCATGGCGCGCCACGGCAGCGGCCATCAGGCCGATCGGCCCGGCCCCGGTAATCAGCACATCTTCACCGAGCACATTAAAGCACAGGGCGGTGTGAACGGCGTTGCCAAACGGATCAAAAATGGCGGCAACATCCAGCGTGACCGCGGGGTCGTGTGCCCACACATTGCTGACCGGCACGGAAATATATTCGGCAAACGCACCCGGCCGGTTTACGCCGATGCCGCTGGTGCTTTTGCACAGATGCCTCCGGCCCGCCAGGCAGTTTCTGCAGCGGCCGCACACCACGTGCCCTTCGCCGCTGACCAGTTCGCCAACGGCAAAATCATGCACCTGTGAACCCAGGGCGACAATGCGACCGACAAATTCATGGCCAATGACCATTGGCGCGTGAATGGTGCGTGCCGCCCAGGCGTCCCAATTGTAAATATGCAGGTCTGTTCCGCAGATACCGGTTTTCAAGACTTTTATTAAGACATCATGGGTACCACAGGTCGGCATCGGCTGGTCTGTAAGTTCCAGACCCACCGCCGCACGGGGTTTGATGAGAGCTTTCATGAATGAATTCCTCCAAATCGTTTCACCGGATCATGCCGCATGGGTGCCGATTATATGCCGCATGGGCAGGATAACAATCTGTCGTTGCCCGGAACATTGAAGCGCCGGTGAAGCGCGATGGAATTGACGCATGCGGCCCGTGCGCGTAATCTTCAGGTTCCGTGCAGCACCGCCGCGCGGCGTGGCGGGATGTTTGTTCTGTTTTTCCTGGATTTTACGTGCGTTGTCCATTCTGCCATAACACTGATGAAGACCGCGTGATAGATTCCCGTCCGGTGGATGGCGGCGATGCGATCCGTCGCCGACGCTCCTGCGCTCATTGCAACCGGCGATATACCACCTATGAACGGATAGAGGAAACCGTGCGGCTGACGGTCGTGAAAAAAGATGGATCGCGCGTTCCGTTTAACCGCAACGCGATTGCCGATGGCATTCAGAAGGCCTGTTACAAACGGCCGGTATCCGCGGAAATAATCGCCCGCATTGTCGATTCGGTGGAAGAGACTATCGCGCGGGAATTCCAGCGGGAAGTCCCCAGCAGCTTTATTGGTGAAAAAGTGATGGAATTTCTGCGGCAGACGGATCAGATTGCCTATGTACGATTTGCCTCCGTGTATCGGCAGTTTAAGGACCTTGGCGAATTGATGGACGAAGCCCAAAATGTAATCGAAAAGGCCCGCACGGAAGACCCCAGCCAGTCGGATATGTTCAACGATACCTGAGCGGGGGGCCGCCAATTTTTCCGGCGTGGCGCGGTTTTTCGTCTTCAGGGTCCGCATGCCTTTAGCGCCAACGCCCTTCATATAATCCAACATGGCTTGACGCCCGATTTATTGGCGAACCGCCCGGGCGGTTGCCAACCAGGCCGTTTGAATGCAGCCGCAGGCGGCGGCACGGACCGCAATTATTCCCAACTTATATTTCTAGTGCTTTGTCACGTCATAATTTTAGGGTAAACGCTGATGAGCTTTCTGCGGGCGTCTGCTATCTGCATGTGCCATTGGACGCCTTTTTGT
>JAJZEY010000401.1 GCA_021805585.1 Planctomycetota bacterium | reverse complement strand
GCTGCACACTCTTCTGATACCGGCCCGTTGCCCAATTCCGGTCCGCCGGAAATGACCACGCGTGTCGGCTCACCACCGGTGTGGGTATCAATCACCTGAATTTCCCGCATGGTGGTTTCCATCTGTTTTCACCTGTTCCCGGCGTTAAGCCGTTGCCCGGCGGACCTTTCCGCGGCGTGCATGGGTGCAAAATATCAGCGACCCGGGTTTTCCATGACCGGCCCGGCAATTTCAAACAGTCGCGATGTGCCAATCAACTTTTCAACCTCGTCGATCGCCCGCGGACAGCCGGCCGTCAGATTTTCATGACCCTTATCCGTCACGACCACGGTGTCCTCCACACGAATATAAAGCTGCTCTTCGGGAACCACCAGTTCCGGATCAACCGCAAATACCAGACCGGGCTTTAGTGGCTCATCGCCATAGCGCCCGGATTCATGCACCGCCATTCCGACACCATGCGACAACGGCCGGCGCGATTCCAGCAGTTTTTGCGCCGCTAACTTATAAACGGGTTTGCTCCAGTGCCAACTTTCCAGAAGCGGCCGCATTTTAGCCGCCGCTTCGGCCAGAATTTCCGAGGCCGTTTGGCCCGCACGAATAAGTGAAAGCAAAATATCATGGTATTGCAGTACAAAACCATAAAGTTCGCGCTGTACCGGCGAATACACGCCGTTCACCGGCCACATGCGGCCAATATCCGATGTATAGCCGTTCACATCCGGTGCATAATCAAAAATGACCAGTTCACCGTTTTGTAGAAGAGCGTTATTCCGCCAGTAGTGCATCATCCAAATATTAGCACCGGTGGCGATAATCGGCCTGTAGCCGGCTCCTTGCGCACCATTGATGCCGAAAATATAATCGGCGGTCGCTGCCAGGTGATATTCAAACAGACCTGCACGTGTGCACATCATGGCATGGGTGCAGGCCAGCGCGGTCAGGGCGGAACTGCGGCGAAGAAGCTCAATTTCCGCCGGACTTTTAATCAGGCGATGTTGTTCGAGCACCGGCGAAAGATCGCGGAATTCCGCCTGCGGATTCAATTGCGAAAGTTGCGACAGCAGATGCGTTTGCGGCGTGGTCTGGCAGGCCAGTGGATCTTGACTGGTCGCCCGCCGCCAGGCACCAAGCGTATCCTGACACTGGCGGTATCCTTCCGGAAACGCATGGGGCGTAAAGAATATTTTCGGCTTTTCCAAATCGTGCCGAAGCTCGGCCAAAGGACGGACCTGTTCCATGCCGGCCACCTGGCGGGCAAAATCCGCATCCTGGGCCGAAAGCTCCGGACCGTCCGCCTTTTCACGCGATTCATCGCGATCCGGCAAATAAAGCGTCCCTGTGCCGGCGGCATTGTCCAGCAGCAGGTACGCATGGGGAACTTCAACCCCGGTCAGGTAATAAAAGTCGTTGTCCTGTCGGAACGGATCGAAACCGCGAACCGAGCCTGCACCCGCCAGAAAAGTATGCCCGGTGCCCAGCGTACGCATCAGGCGCATACGGCGATTGCGCAGTTCTTCGGCGGAAAAATCTTTCTGGAATCGCAATTGCCCAATGCGTGATGGATGGTTGTCCATGATCCTTACCTTGTTTTTAGCTTGGTCCGTCCTGAATCAATTTATTGGAACCTGTGGCCGACTGGCGATGGCCTTTCGCGTCAGGGCAATAATCTGTTCGCGCTCGCGGCCCAGCAGCGGCAGTCGCGGCGGGCGAACCATTTCCGTGCCGTACCCGCATTCCGCCGCCACAAGTTTGATATACTGCACCAGCTTGACATGCGTATCCAAATGCAACAACGGCGTATACCAGCGGTAAATGGTCCGGGCCTTGGCCAGGTCCCCGTCCATCAATAATTTCCAGAAATAACAGGACTCTTTCGGAAACGCATTGACCAGGCCGGAAATCCAGCCGCAGGCCCCCAGCGCGTGGCTTTCCAGCACCAGATCATCCACACCGCAAAGCAATTTGAACCGTTCACCGCAGGAATTGTAAATATCCGTAATCCGCCGCGGATTTTCCGAGGATTCCTTAATTGCCTCCACCGTGGGAAGGTCGGCGAGTTCCAGAAAAGTCTCCGGCTGCATATCCACACCATAGGTCACC
This sequence comes from Planctomycetota bacterium, assembly GCA_021805585.1. The sequence goes on along the minus strand of JAJZEY010000401.1, from coordinate 1,782 downwards.
GGATTGTTGTACACCAGTATCGGTCGGTCCGTGGCCCGCGCGATAGCCCGGAAGTGTGCCACCGTTTCACGACGATCGCTTTTGTACACCATGGCCGGCAGAACCATCAGGCCGTCGGCACCCGCTTCCGCCGCTTGTCCGGCTACGCGGCAAGCTTGTTTCGTCGTGTATTCCGCAACACCGGAAATGACCGGTATCCGCCCGGCAACATGCCGCATGGTTTGCGAAAGCAGTTCCAGCTTTTCGGCCGGTTCCAGCGAGCAATTTTCGCCAACGGTTCCCAGCATCACCAGGCCATGCACGCCGGCGGATATCATCGCATCAATATGAGACAATGTAGCCGATATATCCAACGCCCCATCATGTCGGAATTGTGTGCAGACCGCCGGAATAACACCATGCCATGTTAACGCCATACCGACTCCTTGAAGAACAGAATCGCAATCCGCCACCGACAGCCCGCTCCGGCCGGTTTTAGAGCCGCCGCGGATCGCTTTCCCGATGTAAAGATTAGCGTGGCGGATAAAAGCTGCAAGCGGGTACGGCGGTAACCCAAAATTGGCGGTTACAGTTTCCGCAGGGTACAGGGGAATCGATTTTAGTCGACGGCGATTAAAAAAACGCCGGTCGAGAGGGAATCAGGAATTTTTCTCCATTTCCTCAGGTGCCGCTTTCATGCCGTCCGGGTCTGAACTTTCTTCAATGGGCAACTGAGAATGGTCGGGTGTAAACAGCATCGGTTCTTCCCGCGCCGGCTGGCAATTCGGACAGTACCAGGACCAGCGGTTATCACAGCCGCTGCGGTCAACGGCGATGGGTGTGGAACAGACATCGCACGGCTCGCCGGCCCGGTCGAACACGCGCCGGGGAACGGGCGGCGCGGCAATTGGAGATAACGCCGCACGGAACTGCGCCATCATCAGGTCCAGTGCCACCTTGGCCAACTGATCCAGCTCTTCGCGTGAAAGCGTGGTGATATGCGTGGATGGATGCACACGGGCCGCAAAAAGAATTTCACATTTCGTCTGATTGCCGATGCCCGCGGCCACATTCTGTTCCAACAATGCCTGGGAAATGGTTTTACCGCCCTCGTGCCGCAGGCGGTACACCCACTGCGTTTTGGAGAACTGATCGGCAAGTATGTCCGGACCCATTGAGCTAATCTCCGGATGCCGCAGCAGGCCTTCGGTCAGCAGAATTAAAAACAAGGGACGGCCGGAAAGACAGATGCGCCGTCCGTCCGCCAGAGTCATGCGCAACAGCGGCCGTGGCCCCGGCGTTAACAGCAGGGGCGAAACGGCCGGTGACACAAGGACCGCCGCCGGAGGCACCAGCGGCGCTGCGGCCATGCCAACGGACCGAAGCAGCGAAGGTCCGGACCCCAAGTCCGGCTCTGGAAATTCAATCGACCACCGCCAGCGGCGCAGCGGGTAACAGGCCCAGCTTATGCCATGACTGAAATTCCATAAAAGCCAACGCCCATGGGAATAAATCCGGCGAATATGCTGCCCGGCGCAATGCTTCAACAGCACATTGGCCTGCCAGCGATCCGCCGGAACATCGATCCGTACCACCAGTTGATTAAACAACAACTGATTCAACCGATGCGCCAAGGCTTTGATCTGTGGTCCGTCCATGGTTTTATCCAGTTGTGGCTTGTTTCAGGGTGCGGCCAATGTCCGCCGGGGAATCACACACATGAATTCCCGCTTTTGTCATGGCGGCGATTTTGCTTTGCGCCGTGCCTTCGCCACCACTAATAATAGCACCCGCGTGACCCAT
>JAJZEY010000069.1 GCA_021805585.1 Planctomycetota bacterium | reverse complement strand
GACACGGCGGATGCAACCTGCCGCGGCATTGCGGATTATATTCAGGAATGTATTGGCGTGGCCAAACTTCCGGTGCGGATGAACGGACCGCAACTGCCCGCAATCGCGCGGATAGATGATGAACATCGACGGGAAATATTGCTCTTTTCAACCACCGCAATGTCGCTTCAACAGCTTCTTGCCACGGTTCGGGCTTGTGGCCTGCTGCATAAATCTTCAGCAAGCGTGGTCGTGGATGTGGACCCCTATGCCTTGGCCTGAGGCTCGCCTGACCGGTCCATTCCTCGCAGCATTTCAATGGCGGCTGTGGTGGCGGGCGTTAATGCCACGCCTTCCGCCAAATGTCCGGCGGCCTTATTCAGACTGATTCGCAGGATGCGGTCGTGCTCATCGCGGTCTTGTGCGAATGTGCCTTGGGTCGCTTTGTCCATGGCGGATCCGGTAATTTCACAATGCCAGATCAATTCCGGTTGGTTCAGTAAGCGGTCTTTAACCAGCAGAAGCACGCGCGGGGTCCCGGCCAGATCGCCGGAAATAAGTCCGAGTTCCTCTTGGATTTCGCGCAGAAGATGATTCCGCAACAGGCCGGCGTGAAGCGAAGGGCCGGCGATTTCGCCGGGTGTTGCCGCCACCTGATTTTCCAATACTCCGCCAATCAGATGAGCCATTCCAGGATAGGCGGCCACGCGGCCACTGCGCACACCCAGAATAATATCCGGGCCGCCGGTCAGCAGTACGCTGTTGCCCAGCGCGGGTCTGATGCAGTCGGGAAAATGGTGTGAAAACCAGGCGCGATGGCGCAAGGTTGTAATTAAAAAAGTTTTGTAATCCGCGTTGCCCAACTCAAGCCGCAGCCCGTGGGAGGTGGCAATCGCCTGCCGGAGATACAGAATTCCGCCGTTGAAAAGCAGGCGGTTTTCCTGTTTTGCCGCGGCGATTTCCATTTCCCAAAGCCGGTCGATTTCCGCAGTCGCCTTTTTTGATATATCCGGCGGCTCAACCAGGCTGACCTCTACAGCGGATGCCGGCCATGGGCCACGGGCTAAAAGCTCCAGATTCCTTACCAAGAATTCAGCCCTCACTATTTGTATCGCCGCTAAAACAGGTTCGCCGGCGCTGGGCGGAAAAATGCGGGTCAATTGGCCTTAAAGTGAATGCTCGCGAGAATTTTAAGCGCCGTTTTCCGCTGGGTGTTATTGGGCACAACCGCCAAAGCGTCCAGGCGATCGCCATGGTTTCCATGGGAAAGAATCAATTCGGCAAAGGGCATTCCCGCCGCGGTATAGCCGGTATATTCCCGTGCGGAAAGACGGTTAAGTATAAATGTGCGGTTGGAATGCACGCGAAACAAGGGGTTTCCCACACAGGCCGGTCGCACGTGGGCCGCGACAACCATGGTCAGGAACGGCTTCTGATTTGGATGCGGAATCCCGTAGTACAGCAGATATTCCTGAAGCGTATCGCCAAATTTCTTAAAACTGCTGACGTTGTGCGGCAGCGTGAAACTGTATGTGCCGGTAGTGACCGGCTGAATGTCGGGTATGGCCAGCGGGGCGGCCGGCGGATTGGCCACGGCGTGGTGTGTTCCGCTGATGTGTGCCGGAAAACCTGTTGCGGTGGCACCGGCCGGGGTGCCTTGATCCGCTGTGCCTTCGCCGGTTTCATTGTCCCCGCCAAGGCTGGCACTGGCGGTATTTTGGTTTGCCGCCGCGCCTCGTGCCTCTCCGGCAGAGCTTCCGCCGGTTGCGGTTTGCGGTCCGCTGGAATTGGCAGGGGGGGGATAGGCGGCTGAAACAGCGGGCTGCGAATCAGATTGTCCATTCACTTGTCCATCCGGCAACGGCATGAATGGCCGATAGGGTAGATTCGCCAGAATGGATGGCTGCTGTCGCACGAGCGGATTGTTCGTCTGGCCGCTGCAGCCAGCCATGCCAGCCAGCGTGCAAACGGTCGCGGTTGTGAAAGCAATTTTAACCCAACACATCATACATCTCACTTTTCATTTATTGGCTCGCCAAAGGTCCGGATCACTCTGGCAGGGTTATTTTCCCGGCGGTCAGCTAATGGCCCAAATCGCTATTTACGACTCACATTCCGGAATCCACCAGTCTGCTGACCGCCCATGTCTGTATACATTATACTACAATACAATGATTTGCAGGTAGGATGCCCCCGGACCGCGGCCGGGCCATATTGCATTTGCCGGGCCGGCGACTTGAACGCCGCGGTCCAATGCGTGCATCCCCATTGCGGCCAGGATAAAGTCGCCACCATCCGCTAATGTCTGGAGTGCCTCTTCATGAACGATATTGAAAAGAACCTGACCCGTCTGGGATTAACCCTTCCGTCCGCACCGCGTCCGGTGGCGGCCTATCTGCCTTATGTTCAAACCGGCACGCAAACCGGGTCGCTGGTGTTTGTGAGCGGCCAATTACCGAGTCGGGACGGCAACGTGCTGTTTAAGGGCCGCGTTCCGACCGTTCAAAGCGTTGAGCAGGGACGTGAGGCGGCCCGTCTGGCGGCCATTAACGCCGTGGCGGTGCTGTACGAGGCGTGTCTGAAAGATTGGAACCGTCTGGAACGCATCCTGAAGCTGACGGTTTATGTCGCCTGCGAATCCGACTTTGACCGGCAGCCGCTGGTAGCCAATGGTGCCAGTGATCTATTGGTGGAAATTTTCGGTGAAATCGGCCGCCACGCCCGCGCTGCTGTGGGAACCAACGCCCTGCCATTGGGCAGCACGGTGGAAGTGGAAATGATCGCAAGTGTGAAGTCCGCATAGGGCACCGGCGCATTGGCACGTTGGCCTTCCCCCGGTTCATCGGCACCCTGCTGGTTCATGCGGACGCCGACGGAGCTTTTGCCGAAACTTTCCGGACGGGCTTGGCAGCCGATGTTGTCAACGGCTTTACGGACGGCTTTTCCAAAGGCTTCGGCGCGGCTTTTGCCGTCACTTTTGCCGCCGGTTTAGCGGCCACTTTGGCCGTGCGTTTGACCGGCTTTGAAGACTCCGCAGGTTCTATTTCCGCAGCGGCGGGTTTACCACCAAACTTTGCCAGAATGTCCGCCGGTGGCCAGGCCTTCTGTTCATTAAGGGCTAAAAATTCCTCCAGCCGTTCCGCAGGCAGGGTCATGCGGCAACGTGGGAAACCCAGGCAGCTTAGAAAATCGCCGCGTTTTCCGCTGCGCACCACCAGTTCCTTTTTGTGGCATTTAGGACATTTCAAGCCGGTTGGTTTGGGCGGCGGCTTGGGAGGCAGCGGCAGGCCGGTTTTGCGGTCGGCCTGCTGCAATGTTTTACATTCCGGATAACCGGAGCAGCCGAAGAACGGGCCAAACCGTCCCATGCGGCGGATCATCGGTTTGCCGCAGTTGGGGCATTTGTAATCGGTAATGTCCAGTTGTGCGGGCTTTCCTTCGGAATCAATATTCGACGCCCCATCACATTCCGGATAACGCGAACAGGACAGAAACGTCTTGCCGCGTTTGGAAAGCTTATACGCCATCATCGCGCCACACTTCGGGCATTTATGTTCCGAAGGTGTCGCCTCGGCGCGCGCGTGGGTCATGCGGTCTTCCGCAGTGGCCAGGTCGCGTGCCAGCGGGTCGTAAAAATCGCGAACAACTTCCACCCAATCGCGATGCGATTCTTCAATCTGGTCAAGTTCGCTTTCAATTTTCCGAGTGAAGCCAAGCTCCATGAGATCGGGAAACCCTTCAATCAATTTTTCAGTGACCTTTATGCCCAGATCGGTGGCAAAAAAACGTCGATCCCGCAATTGCACATACTGCCGGTCCTGTATCGTTGCAATAATACTTGCGTACGTGCTGGGCCTGCCGATGCCTTCCGTTTCCAGCGCCTTAACCAGGCTCTCATCGGCATCG
>JAJZEY010000187.1 GCA_021805585.1 Planctomycetota bacterium | reverse complement strand
CAATGGCCTGTGTATCCGCAGCCGATTGCGTTGTGGATGCCTGGGCCGAAGCAATACGGGCGTTTTGCGCTCTTAATGCGGCTATCTGCTGTTCAAGCCTGGCGGTGCGAGCCTCATCGGCGCGCTTCAGATTGTGAATCTGCCGGGCCATTGCTTTAACTTGTTGCAGCAAAGCTTGACTTGCGGCATGACCGAATGCCGCCGCGTCAGGTGCCGCACCAATTGCATAGGTTGGCCCATACAGCGCCGCGAATGCCAGCAGGGTTGCCATTGATTTGTGGTTAGGAAGCATGGGGTGAATCCTTTCTAAAAACAAACTGCCGATTTTCGGGCCGGCATGGCCCGTCTGAAAGAATTAAATGGACCGCAATAAAGAGTGTGATTTATTTCACAATCTATATTACTACGCTACATTAAAAAGCCATCCTCATTTCTCCATCAGCACTTTGGCCAGCCCTTGCCGGCGCGTCCCGGCATCTACCGGCATCGGATGCGCACGAATCCGATGCTCCGGCTTTGCCCTGTGGCCAACGATTATTTTCAGCAGCTTTCACTTACCTAAACGCCGCCCATCTTCAAAAAAGTTCCCAACCGCCTTTTTTTTAATTTTTCCCGAGGCAATGGAACTAATTCATCGGTGCCGATCCGTTTAAATGGTCAACCCGCCCATTGTGAGCGGAAGTTCAACCAAACTGGAGCATCTTATGATTATTCAAAAATGGATCGCGACGAGTGGCATAGCGGTGATGGCGACCATCGCCGGCTGTCAGTCACAACCGGCAAAGACGCAGTCATCCCTGACCGCCGCATCCGCCGTGCAGTGCAGCAAATGTACCGCCACATGGGTTAGAAGCCCCGTGGAAAGCGGAAAGCCCGGAAATAGAATTACCGGCTATTTCCAGCACAAAGAAATGCTTTGCCCGGACTGCCGTGGCGTTGTGGCCAACTTCTTCGCAACAGGAAAATTAAAACATACCTGCCCGGCATGCGGCGGCAACATGACCATTTGCAAGAAATTCAGCCTCGAGTAATAGCCCCTGATGGTGGGGTGGCTGCGCGTCATCGCCTTCACGGGAACGATGTGCTCCACGAAACAGTCATGATGTTCCGAGGACGGTTGGGCACCGCGATGCGTGCAGCAAGCTGCTTCGCCCCGCATCGTGCGCAACCGGCACATCCCCATGCTCACCATTTTTCTCCGGCATGAACTACAGCGCGGAAGCTCGACTGCTCTTGCGACCATGTCCCGGCACGCCAAGAGGCTTCTTTGTAGACACTTTGGCTTCCACAAACGCGGGCAGTCCTTTGGGCTGCTGATTAAGCTTTTTCCTAATCGCCAATAATTCCTTACACAAGGCAATATATTCTGCGACACGCTCGTCCCACGGCTTCTGCTGCCGATCTGTATTCTGTTATGCCTGATACGCCATCGGGACCCGAGCTTGAAGTTTCATTTCCGGTTCGTGGCAACGAAAATGATAAACGCCCAATGCATCCTTTATTTCGCCATACGGCCCAAGAAAATAATGGCAGGGTCGGGCTAGATCACGGTATCGCGTGACCATGTCGGCCGCTCCCGTCACTTGAGTTTGCAATCAGCGTTCAGCGATGGATTTCTATTTCGTCGTCCGTAGCGGCGGCAAGCAGACCAGAACATCGCCGATCGCCGCAGCGCCATAATTGCAAATGTTGGTCAACGATTGGGAAATCGTTACCGAAGGACTTCATTCGCAGCCCGCGGTGACAACCACAAACGCATTGCTCCGGCACTCCAAACTTGGTCAAAGATTAACGGGTTCGCAATACCGGCCGGCATGGCTGATTTTTGATCGGCCATTAAACCCGTACAATAGTACGCACTTCCGAATGCGTTGCACCGTTTAAGCATTGCGCATATAACCGCAGCGCGTGAACTGAAAATAGTCGGAATTGGAATAAAGGAATGATTGTGCAACCCCTGACCGACGCTCTTATGAATTCATCCATTCCGAACCTGCCTCTACGCCGCGGGAAGGTTCGCGATGTGTACGACCTTGGCGATTCCTTGCTGATTGTGGCAACCGATCGCATCAGCGCTTTTGACGTCATTATGCCCACGCCCATTCCCGGCAAAGGGCGTATTCTTACCCAATTAAGTAATTACTGGTTCAACAGACTCTCCGGCATGGTCAGGCATCATCTGATGGCCACGCGGATTGAAGATTTCCCCGCATCACTTCAACCGTTCGCAACGCAGCTTGCCGGGCGATCTATCCTGGCTCGGAAAACCGGCGTAATACCGGTGGAATGCGTGGTGCGCGGTTATATTGCCGGCGGCGGATGGAATGAATATCAGCGTACCGGCGCGGTCTGCGGAGTTGATCTTCCAACCGGACTTGTGCGTTGTCAAAAACTTCCGCAGCCCATTTTTACACCCACCACCAAAGCCACCGCCGGTCATGATGAAAGCATATCATTCGCCGATGCCGCACGGATTGCCGGGCTTGAAACCATGGAATTTGTGCGCGATATGTCGATCCGGCTTTATGAAGAAGCGGCGAAAATCGCGCTGGCCACGGGTATTATCATCGCCGACACAAAATTTGAATGGGGTATTCCCCCCGGTGAAACGCATCCCATTCTGATTGATGAGGTCCTGACGCCCGATTCCTCCCGTTTCTGGCCGGCCGAAAACTATCAACCGGGACAGGAACAGGTCAGTTTCGACAAGCAATATGTGCGGAATTACCTTGAAACGCTTGTGTGGAATAAACAGCCGCCCGGGCCAATCCTTCCGGCGGATGTCGTCACCCTTACGTTGCAAAAATATCAGGATGCCTATGACAAGCTCACCGGCGGACGGCGGAAGGCGACCAGCGGATAAGACAGGTAAAATCGGCAAAAAGGGATCAAAGCAGGACCCTATCCTTGATCATGGGCTAAACAATTTATACTGGCGATAAATGGCATTTGTTTCCGTTTCCTTCCGACGTATGCTATACTTAAGTTCTGTCGCTTCAGCCATGGTCGGGCCCGATGCACGGGTCGACTGTGAACCTGGTCAGGTCCGGAAGGAAGCAGCCATAAGCATGCCCGGTCCGGTGCCGTCGGTAGCCCGACCATGGCTTAAGCGCCTCACCACTGATTTCAACCCTATCATTGTCCGCCATCAGCCAATCGATTCCAACGGTGCAATTTTTCCGGTTCGCAAGCCGAACACCAACCTGTTAAACAACGGCATTCAATAGACGCACGGGGCGTGCATCCATCGGATATTATCCTATGCGTTGCATATGGATTTTTCTGATAGCGAATGCCAAACTCAAACCGATTTTGTTTGTCAGCAGAGCCGAGTACAAGTGACGAAGGGCAGTGAAGCTGTTGGCGCGGTTTTGGTGCCGCCGCCAGCGCCCTGGCCTGTCGATTTCTGTCTATTGCCGGGCGGCGGATTCCGTTCGTCATACGGATATGCCAGGCGTCTCACCGGGCGGACGAAACCGGCTTGGCTAATGTTCGGAATTGGTAACTGCGGGCCAATCGCACCCGTCTGTTCCTTCTCATCAGCCGGAATTCGCCATGCCAGAATTTTACGCGATATTTGCCACGACTGGATTCCCTGATGGAGGCAACCATGCCTGAAACCGCACTGGCCGCAACCGCCAGAGAAGTGCTGCATCTGCTGCGAAGCTCGTCGGAATCCACAGCGCGTACCAGCGAACTTGAAAACGCCTGTGCCCGCCTGGCGACCGAAGTGCGGAAATCCGCGTCGCCGCCGCGGAAAATGGAATTCAATCGAATTCTTGTGGCAATTGATGCCAGCCTGCCGGCGGTTCGCGCGCTGGAAACCGCTGATTCAATGGCCAAGGACTTGGGCGCGGCTCTGGCGGTTGTGCATGTGATTGACGCA
>JAJZEY010000302.1 GCA_021805585.1 Planctomycetota bacterium | reverse complement strand
ATGCAAGCCTCCTTTCAGGCTGTGGCAATTTTAACCACAAAATTGACCCCGAGTTGCCTGACTGCGGGGCTTGCTGCATAGTCTCAGGAGTTTAGAGAGTGTAGAAAGTTGAGCACATAAGGATAGGATAAAAAAGTGGCTGCCGCCGAAACATTGCGGCACATCCTGCGGTCTATTTTCAACTCTCTACTTTCATCGTGAGAAAACACAAACGCGCTCCGGCGAAAAGGTCACGCGAAGCAGGCAAGATGCCCGCACCACAAGCGCCTTGCGGTTCATGGGCAGGATGCCCATGCTACGGAGTGGCGCTGGGAGGTGGCGTTAAGCCAATGGTCAATTTGGTTCATTGTATCCGCGTTAATCCGCGAAATCCGCGGTTAAAATTTACCGCCGCGACTTATATGACCTGGTCCCTTATGAGCAAGATGCCCACGCCACACACGATCTACGACCAGAAGGCAGGATGTCCGCACCACAAGCGATTGACGGGACATGGGCAGGATGCCCATGCTACGGGCATGTCCGTGGCTTCTGGCGATCCATGGCGGATCCTATGTTTTTCCATAAACGTCCGCCTGATAGGCGTTCATTGGGCCGCGAGCGGGCTAATTTGCCTGTTGCCGGGAAAATGGGCGCCCCCCCCCGGCTTTCCGACGCAACTGCCCTCGAATTCCGACCCGCAAGGGCATAGAATGGTTCCGGATAAAGGAGATCGCTTGGTTGTGACCCTGCAAATTGAATCCGAACGGCGGCTGGCGCTGTTCGGGATGGCGGACAGAAACCTTAAAACACTGCGACAGCTTTTGAATGTGCAGATCAGCGCGCGCGATGACGAATTAAGAATCAGCGGCGATCCCGTTGCTGTGGAGCATTGCGCCACCGCTTTGGCTGAACTCAAAAAAATAGCCCATCGGCGACAGCATATTTCCGCCGAGCAAATTGCCACCGTGGTCGCCGGCGTAACCCAACGAGGCGACACGAACCATGGCGGAATCGCACGGTCCGGCGTCGGTGCCCAGGTGGAACCCAGAACACCAGGCCAGCAGCGCTACGTGGAAGCGATTCTTAAACATGACATGGTGTTCTGTGTCGGGCCGGCGGGCACCGGAAAAACCTTCCTGGCGGTGGCGCTGGCGGTGGGCATGCTTCGCGATAACGACGCCCGGCGGCTGGTTCTGGTGCGTCCCGCCGTCGAAGCCGGCGAAAAGCTCGGCTTTTTACCCGGCGATATTCAGGCCAAGGTGAATCCGTACCTGCGGCCTTTGCTGGACGCACTGCACGATCGAATGCCCTTTGAACAGATTCGCCGCTTCATGGCCAATGACATGATCGAACTGGCCCCGCTGGCCTACATGCGCGGCCGCACGCTAAATGAATCCATTGTCATTCTGGATGAAGCCCAGAATACCACCCCGGCCCAGATGCTGATGTTCCTGACCCGGCTGGGCGAGGGCAGCAAAATGATCATTACCGGAGACCCTTCGCAGGTGGATCTGGAAGGCGGCCAGACCAGCGGCCTTATTGACGCCAAGCGGAAACTCGCCGGAATTCATGGCATTTCGTTTATTGAGCTGGATAAATCCGATATCGTGCGGCACCGGCTGGTGCAGAATATCGTGCACGCCTATGAGCCACGCAGCCGCCGCGAGCCGGCGGATGAAGGCTGAAGAGAATCTATTTACAAGGCCGAACACCGCTCCGGCTGAATGTCGGGGGAAGTTCTGCGGAAAGGACGGGCGGACGGTCCTGCCGCAACCGCCGCAATCTGTCAAATTGACAGGTTGTGCTCCAATTTTACAAGGCAAAAGAGTGGTTTGAACGTACGCCTTTCTCGCACCTAAATCGTTATTTTTTAAATACTTATGAAATCATCAGACCATCTGCGCCACGGTTTGGCACGAATTTTGTTTTACGGATGATTGTGATGACATTGGTCGCGGCCGAGCCGATGTGCGGATCAAGGCGCCGATCCGGCATTCCGGGCGAGACTAATATGTGTAGATATACACACATCACGTTTAATTGGTTGTGTTTTTCGGCGTTTTCATTCCGGGCACGGCCCGGAATGGCTTGAAAAAGGAGTTTTTGTCATGTTTAATCAGAATCTGCAAAACGCAAACGCACTTGCGGATCTCCACGAGCAGGTCAACGCGCTGTTCGACGCGGTTATTGGCGGACCGACTTCCCGGCTCGATGGCTGGGATCAGACCCGCTACCCTGCGGTCAATATTTGGGAAGATGACAACGCAGCCCACATTGAGGTCCCGGTTCCCGGCGCAACACCCAAGGACCTTGATGTAACGGTCACGGGGAATCAGGTGCGCATATCATTTGAGCGCACGCCGGGTGAACCGAAACGGGCGCGACGCCATCGGGCCGAACGCGTGACCGGAAAGTTTATCCGCCGTTTCACGTTGCCCTGGGAACCTGACAGTCAAAATGTTCAGGCGAGCCTGAAAGACGGCCTGTTGGCACTTGAGGTGCCGCGGGCAGCGTCCGGCAGACCCAGAAAAATAAAGCTGCTCAACGCATAATTATTTGAGAATATTTCATTCAACCATTTTAATAAGGAGTATAACCATGGTTTCCAATACGATTGAACCCCGTCATGCCGCGAGCGATTCGGCCTGCCAGGCCGGCCAACATGACTTTGTTGTTCCACCCGTTGACATCCTTGAGGACCAAGAAAATTATATTTTTCTGGCCGACATGCCGGGCGTAAAGCCGAGTGATGTGGATGTCACTTTTGAAAATGGCGTCCTGACGCTTGAAGGCCGCGCCGCGGAAATTGCGCATCGTGAAGGCATGCGCGTCCTTGTGCGCGAATATCAACGCGGTATCTACCGACGATCGTTCACACTCGAGGCACCGGTTAACGCGGAGGAAATTAAAGCCACGCTTGCCCACGGAGAACTGACCGTTCAGGTTCCCAAAGCAGCCAACGCCAAGACCCGCAAAATTACCGTCAATGCGGGTTAAGTGGCGGCAAAAGGCCACACACCTGATATGGAAATAAGCGGCGTGGAAATCGCCCACAGGGGGACCCGACTTTCCGGGTCCCCCTGTGCTTTATTCGGCGGTCATGCGGAAAATCCGTGCCGTTGGGAATGCACAAACCAATACAGCGGCAGCGGAAAGTTTGGCCGGTCAGCCTCCCACGCGCAATTCCTTGATATTTCCAATCCGATCCACCGCCTGACGAATGCGCGCTTCATCCACCGTTAAAGCCATGCGCAGGTAACCTTCCCCGGCCGGTCCAAAGCCCGCCCCCGGTACGGTCACCACATGAGCTTCGTCAATCAGCCGTCCGCACAGATCCATTGAAGGCAAACCGTTGGGCGTATTGACCCAGCAGAAAAAGCCCGCTGTGGGTTTGCGGAATTTCCAGCCCAGAGCGGAGAGGCCGTTATAAAGTGCGTCACGCCGGCCACGGTAAATATCCATCTGCCGCTTAACCAGTGCATGGTCAAACTGTTCCAATGCCACCGCACCGGCCACCTGAATGGCGTTAAACTGGCCGGAGTCCACATTGCCCTTCACCTGCCCCAGGGCGGCGATAATGGCCGGGTTACCCGCGGCCCACCCGATTCGCCAACCGGTCATATTGAAGCTTTTGGAAAGCGAATGAAATTCAATGGCCACATCCCGTGCACCGGGAATTTGCAGAATACTGGGCGGGGCGGATTCAAAATATACTTCGCCATAGGCCAGGTCATTGGCTATTACCCAGTCGTATTGCCTGGCCAACGCCACCACTTTTTCATAAAACGCCAGGGGCGCGGTGGCCGCCGTCGGATTATTCGGATAATTCAGCCAGATCAGCCGGGTCTGCTTTCGTACGTCCTGCGGAATAGCCTCTAAGTCCGGCAGAAAATTATTTTTTCCAGCAGCGGCATGGTG
>JAJZEY010000158.1 GCA_021805585.1 Planctomycetota bacterium | reverse complement strand
TTCCGGCGTTGACTGGCAAGTCGGGCACAAAACTTAACCCAGCGCATATATAAGCCGCCGATCCGCATTTTTTCGGCGGTCGGGCTTAATGGCCGCGCGGCCCTGGACCGGGATCTGCCCAAGCCCAGATCCCAGGATTCATCGCAACAGATGTTAAACTGACTGGATGAAAAATTCGGCAGGTATTGGCCGTACATGTCGGCAATTAATGCTTTAGCGGCGGGGTCGGTCGGGCACAAGGTCCATGGGGCGTGGCTCCAGGTCTTTATTCCCCGGCGGCGGAGTTCCTCCGGTTCCACTTCGGCCAGATGGCGGTAACGCGGCAGGCACAAAATTTTTTCAAAATGCCCCAGCGATGCCAGCGACGGCACGAAATCAATGCCATTGAGTTTGCAAGCCCGGTCCACAGCTTGAATATCCGCGGCCGTGAGCGGGGTTGTATCGGCATACATGTCGGCATGATTTTTAAATTCAAAAACATTTTCCACATACAACTGGAATTCGCTTATTTTCCATTCCGCCAATCGTTCCACAAGCGCCAGCAGCTCCACCCGTTTTGGGACTTTGCCACGGGACACATCAAGGTAATAGCCACGCCGAAAAAAATCCGGCCAGTCGCGAATCGTCATCCCGGGCCAGCGCTTCTGATTCCAGCGGGCCAACTGGCAAAGTGTCTGGACGGCATAAAGCAGGCCGTTGGCATCGGCGGATGATGCACAAACTCCGGTGGCCGCAATGCCAATTGTGTAGCTGTGGAATTCCCTGGCGGCGGAATGATCATCGATTTTCAGGCTGATTCGTCCCGGTGCGGATTCATGTGTGCCCGGCCGGGACACTATTTTCCAACTGCTTCCACCGGCGTTAAGTATTCTACGGAGTTTTTGGGCGGCATGAAAAATGCAAGCCCCGGCATGATGCCCGGATTCCAGGCAAATAATTCCCTGGCGTGGAAGCGTCCAAAAGCCTTTTGACGGCTGGATATGTTTGGGGCGGGGCAGCAAAGGAATATCACGCATGGGTCACTGTTGGAAATCTTAATTGCGGGTAACAGCCGATGCAAGGCAAGGTGAGGGGCAGCTTTATTTTGAATGGGATGTGGACGAATTTTTCGGGCGGAAATAATGAAGGGCGTGGCGTTCATTTCTTGATTTATTTTAAGGCGGGGCGTTGCCGGATGGGGCCTATGCCGCCGGTTCAATATGGCTGTTAATTTCGGCCACGGCGGGGAGTCTCATGCGGATTCTATTTTCAAGTTCGCTTACCGAAGCATGCGCTTTGGCCACGGAATCCACGGAGGGAAATTCGACATGGAAGCTCAGGTAGAGCCTTCCGTCAATATTAAATGCGTGGACGGCATGAACCTTCAAATTAAGGCCCTGCGCCAGCGAATACACCATGTCCACCGGCCCCTGATCGGCCGGGCCGGGTTCGACGTGAACGGTAATATCAATACCCGGATCGGTCTCGGCGGCGGCCATTTCAACCAGCGTGGCAATGCGATGGCCTTCCTGAATCGTCACTTGAGGGTCGACCAGAATGGTGACATCCACAAAACGGCGGTTGCCGGCCTGCCGGGCGCGCACGCGCGGGACGTCGGCGACGCCGATAACACGGCGAAGCGCCTGCTGCAAACGGTCTTCGAGGCCGGCCGGCGCGCGGTCCACCAGCACATCAATCGCCTGGCGACCTAAGCGAACCCCCGCCAGGATCATGACGCACGCGACCACAAGCGCTCCAATACTGTCGGCCAGTACAAAATGCGGACCGCCGAAGCGAACCAGCAAAAGGCTGACCAGCACCACCGCGCTGCTTAGCAGGTCCATACTGAAATGAATGCTGCTGGCCGCCAGCGCCTGACTGCCAAAGGTGCGCGCGGCCCAACTAAGTCGCAGGCTGCGCCAGGCATCCACCACCATGGAAATACAGACGACGGCAATAGCCAGGAGGCTGGCGTCAGGAGGAATTTTGTTTGTGGAGATCAAGAACGCTATCGCCCGCCAGCCGATCCAGATTGCGGCAAGTCCCAGGGTAATGCTTTCTGCAAAAGCGGAAAGATTCTCCACTTTTCCGTGGCCATAATTGTGGGTGGCATCCGCCGGGCGATCACTGATTTGCAATGAAATGAGGGTGATAAGAGTGGCCAGCGAATCCACACCGCTGTGAATGGCATCCGAAAGCAAGGCCAGCGAACCGGTCATGATACCCACCACGAGTTTCACGAGCGAAAGCGTGGCGCTGGCCAAAAGAGAAAGTCGGGCGATGTGCGCTTTTTGAGTCATCGGGTTTTATCATACCAGCAGCAAACGTATCCGTCCGCCCGGCGGCGGTGGCGGAGTTCGGAAAATCAATCGCGGACCCCAACGGGGCAAAATCTTTCGCCTTGGGAATCGAGTTTCCATGCCAGCATCGATCCAAAAGCATCAGCGCGCACGTGTAAAATAAGATAAACGTAAACCGGCCACGCAGCGGCAAGGTCCGCCGCACTGGGCACAGGCGGGTGATCCGGATGTGTATGAAAGATTCCGACAATTTCCCGTTTTCGCTCGCGGCACCGGCGCTGGGCATGAAGAAGGAATACAGGATCAAGTTGATACATTCGCTGTTGATGATCGCGCGGCGCAATATTCTCGGCGACGAGCAGCTCGGCTATATGAATTTGGTCGTCTGTAAAAGCCGATCGGCTATCCGTCATGCGAGTTTCAGAATCATGGCCGGAAACGCTATCAGACCGGGCCAGAAGCAGACCACACGCCTCAAAAGGATAAGCTTCCCGGCCCAATTGGCGGCATTGGTCATAAATACCGTTAGATAAAACAATCATATTATCATAATAGCATAAAGGCGGGACGGTTTGATTTATGGCTTGCATCGTGGCTAGAATTTTAATCGATTATCGGCCGATAACCTGCGGAAAAATAAGCGCGGAATCGGCTCAACGCACAGAATAGGAGTTAGTTGCTACAAAATTTGTTAGATTACTGCTATGATTCCGTGTGCTGCGGGCGCTTGATAGTAAAAGGATATTCGCGTTGATGAATTTTCAATTAACTCCCCCTGACGCTCTCCAAGTCTGGCTGGACTTTGATGGAACGATTTCACGAAAAGATGTGCTGGACGAATTGATTCGAAATTACGCCGTAAATGAATCTTGGCGGCTGATTGAAGAACGCTGGCTATCGGGATTGATCGGATCACGGGAGTGCCTGGCGCAGGAATTTTCGCTGATCAAAATCTCACTCTCCGACCTTAACGAATTTTTAGACCGTGTGGAGTTGGATCCGGGTATCGGATCATTGCTGGCCCTTTTGCGGGCCAACAAAGTGCCGGTCGCAATTCTTTCAGATGGGGTGGAAAGGTTTATCCGGCGCATTTTATTGCGGCACGGTATTGGCAATATAAATATTCGCGCCAATAAAATTTCCCATCGTGCGGGGCGACTTTCCCTTTCATGTCCGCATGCAAGTTCAGAATGCGTATCGGAGGCTGCCCACTGTAAATGTGCCAGCGCCAATGCGTTGCGGCATCCGGCCAGAAAAACTATTTACATTGGCGACGGCCGCAGTGATTTATGCCCTGCGCGCAGTGCGGACTGGGTATTCGCGAAGGGCGTTCTGGCCAAGGCTCTGTCGCAGGAGCACATTCCGTTTATTTCTTATGTAACTTTGCAGGATGTAACCGCAACGCTTTCGCGATCCTGGTCGGCAAAGATTGCCGCTGTTTAAGCAATTGACCCAGCGCATTGGGCGCGGATGATAACCACCCGGAATCGCCTGCGGAAACGGCGAAGCAGCCGCGTCATTTTGGAAGTAGCCAATGGAATCAACCACAACGGGGTATAACCCAGGATCAAAGGCGGTGGGCAGGCCTGCCGCCTCTCTGTGTGCGCCGCCACTGGATCAGACCCGCCAACTGCTGCAAAG
>JAJZEY010000079.1 GCA_021805585.1 Planctomycetota bacterium | reverse complement strand
GCCGGTGTCCTGAAGCACCAGGGAAAAATCGGCTTGCCCGATTCCGCAAAAAGCCAACGGGCAGGCCAGTGCGGCCAATCCGGCGATTGCCGCGTAGCCGTGGGTAATTCCGTTCTTATACATCTTTGACTCCTCTGTCCTCCGTTATCAAACTGTTCGGGCAAACCGAAAAAAGCAGTCTGACAACCGGCGAATGGCAAATTTGAAACGACGCGAAAGAGAAGCGTTGGAATTTTGATCTTCTCTCCCGCCGGGCTTCAACAACCGTCAGCCTGTTTGCGGTTCAGCTCAGTCAGGCGACAGATCGAGTTTAGTCCACACTTGCCGCATCAGCAAGAAAATTATGCGTTGTTTTTGCTTATCAGACGTGAAATAGTTTATCAGACGCGGATTCGTGATGTACGACTCATAATGATGGCGTCATGGCGGTTTGGCCGCTCCGGGGATGCACGACCACGGCCGTATGAATCGCACCGCTTTCCAACCAGCGGCAGGCACCGGCCAGGGCCTGCGCGCCATCCACATCGCCACAGAATACCACCATCGGGCCTCCGAGGCCCAATGCTATGGACAATTGCGCCGCCGGTGAGCTTGGAAGCGTTTGGCGGAACGCGGCCGGGCTGACATATTTGCCGGCGTCCGAGCGTCGGCTTGCGTTAAAGGCAATATCCGCCTCCGTTGAATCGTGAATCACGCTCATAAAAAGTCCGGTAGCCAGCCGGGCGTTTTCACTGAAAGTAACCAGCCTGGGAGTTAACTGCGCAAGGATGTATGCAACGATGTCGCGGGCCGGCGGACCGGGTAACAAAATGTCCGACCGCCGGGGGACATTGTCCACGGGGTACTGACAAAGAATGATCTGATTTTCGCGCATAGGTCACCGGCCTGCCGTTTCATTTGATTTGCGTTTTTGCAGAATGATTGCGGCATTTATTCCACCGAATCCGCTGGATGTTTTAAGGATGCGCCGGAGCGAAGGCACCGAACGGGCGGTCCGGACAAAATCCAGTTCCGGCCACTGGGGATCGCACAGGCCGGTGGCGGGCGGCAACAGACCCCGGTGAAGAATTTCGCCGGCCAGGGCGGTTTCGATTAATCCGCTGGCGCCGAGTGTATGGCCGATATGACCCTTGACGGCCGTCAGGGGCGGGCAGTGTGAGAAG
Organism: Planctomycetota bacterium; assembly: GCA_021805585.1. The sequence continues at coordinate 2,763 of JAJZEY010000079.1, read as the reverse complement.
ATTTTTTTTACGGCGGTCGCCTCCATGGCATCGTTATAAACAGTTCCGGTACCGTGCAGGAGGACCGCATCAATCTGACTGGTGGAAAGCTCGGCGGTGCGCAGCGCCATTTCCACGGCACGGGTCAGGCCGCCGGCCTGGCGGTCGGGCGCGGTCAGATGCACAGCGTCCATGGCCACCCCCCGGCCCGCAAGCGTGCAGGCAAAAGTATCGGCCTTTTTTTCAGCAAATATATCGGACCGTTGAACCAGACATGCGGCCGCAGCCGAGCCAAGTGCAAGGCCATCGCGTTGGCTATCAAACGGGCGACACGTACGCGGCGCAAGGGCTTTAAGGGCGGTAAAACCGTCGCAGACAAATCGGCTGGCCAGATCCACCGCCAGTACGATCATTTCATTCTGTTGGCCGGCCTCGACCATCATGGCCGCCTCAATCAGGCCGGAGAGGCCGGATGTACAGGCCGTGGAAACGACGGTGCACGAGCCGCCCAAGCTAAATTCCGCTGCAAGATTCCGCGCACAATCCATCAAGCCAGGCGGGTAACCAGGCGGCGTGACGCATCGGGCGTAGCCGCCGACCTGATCGAGCCAGTGTTGCAGAACACCCATATTTCCTTTGGTACTGGCCAAAAGAAGGCCGCAAGTTCCGCGATCGGCAATTTTAGATAACACCGGTTCTATGGCCGCAAATGTCAACTGGCGGAACAATTGCGCATCGTCGGCTTGATCGTCCAAAACGTCCGATGAGCTGCAAGCGGCTGGTAATAAGGCGGAGGATTGGGTCATCCATGCGTCAAAAACCGCGCTTAATGTCGGGAAGCGGGGAGTCGCCGCGGAAAAACCGGATATTATGGCGCGCGTCATGCTGGTCCACCGCATAGTACACAATTCACCGCCTTGCGGTAGAATAACAGCATATCCGATTGAACGGCGTGATTGAAGGAAGCGAACGTGCCGTTTCAGACAGGGAAGACCGGCAAGTCGGCCAGTCGCTCGGCTATGGCGGTCTTAATCAATTCAGACCGGGCGGCTTTGGCCGGCCTCTGGTCGGGAAAACCGTAAGAGAAACACCTGATGCCATCGCAATCGGAATCCAAAATGAACTTTCGGATATTCTGGCGAAGCGCCTATGGATTAAGCATGTGGATCGGTAACACAGCGATTTTCGCGCTGCTGCTGACGCCCTTTGTATGGCTGGGAATTCTGACGGTGGACAAAACCGGTCGCTGGCCGCGAAGGATTCTCCAGGCGATGTGCCGGGCAAGCGTGCGGCGGTTTTGCGGGAACAATCTGCGAATTGCGGATTTCGACTGGTCGGCGATCAAAGGCCCCTGCATTCTGGTAGCCAATCATCAATCCCTGATCGATATTCTGCTGCTTATGCTGCTTCCGACGGATGCCCGATGCTGGGCCAAACGCTGGCCCTTCCGCGTGCCGTTCCTGGGATTAATGATGCGGTTGTGCGGGCATCTGTGTGTGGAGGATCCTCGCGTGCTTTACAAAGCGGCGGAAAGTCTGCGCAGCGGCGTAAGCCTGCTGGTGTTTCCGGAAGGCACGCGGTCCCGTGATGGAAAACTGACACGTTTTCACGATGGTGCGTTTCTGCTGGCAGCCAGAACCGGCGTTCCAGTGGTGCCGGTTCTGATTCGCGGCAGTGGCACCACCATGCCGCCCGGAACATTCCGCCTGGTTGATTCCCCCATGGTCATTCGACCACTGGGGGTTTTATATCCCGACGCTTCACTGGATAAGCCGCATCTGGACCTCAAGCGGCGGGCCGCGAATATGATTTCCTTCGCCTTGGAGGCAAGCGATGAAGGGAATCCGCAATCAGACACCACGCCCCGGCCACGCGAATTATCAGAAATAAAAGAGGCGGCGTGTTGATGGCACCGAATCTGGCACACAATATCCCACATCGTCCGCCCATGCACTGGCTGGACCATGCCACGCGGGAACCGGACGGAACCGTTGTGGCCACACGCAGACTTGCCAATGATCAGCCGTTCATGATGGATGGACTTTTGCCGCGAACAGCGCTTCTGGAAATAGCGGCACAGGCGGCGGCCTGCGGCGCAGCGGGCACCTTGCCGCGGTCCGGTGTTCTGGCGGCTTTGCGCGACGTGTTTTTTTTCGCCACGCCACGCACCGGCCAGACAATCGCGATTCGTGTACGCGTCGTCCGGTCCATGGGAACATTGTTTTTGTGTAAAATAGAGGCAACCACGGACGGGCGGCCGGCACTGACGGGACATTTTTCCTTCGTGCTGCGAAGTGATGCGGCATCGACCGGGCCGGAGTTCAATGGTCCCGGCCAGACCGGCATTGTCGTCTAAAATCGGATAAGTCATTCAGGAGGCTGCGCTCATGCCTGCGGGACGTCGGATCGCATTTCTATACATTCTCGCGGTTACCGCCGGAATTGGTTTAGCGAATTTGTCGGGGATAACCGCCGCGCCACCGTCACCACAGCAAGCCCATGCCGTTGCCGCAAGCACGTTTCTGCATCAGATGGGATACCGGCACATTCGCGTGCATGACCCGTCGGCGATTATCCGATGCGGGAAAACCTTCTGGATTTTTTCCACAGGTTTGGGAATTCAATCGGCCTTTTCCAGCGACCTGTTTCACTGGCACCGCGGGCCGACGGTTTTTGCCCATCCGCCGACCTGGACCCGCCAGGCGGTTCCAGACTTTCATGGCTTTTTCTGGGCACCCGATATTGTGCGGCTGCATGGGCTTTATCTGTTGTATTACGCGGTTT
>JAJZEY010000453.1 GCA_021805585.1 Planctomycetota bacterium | reverse complement strand
GTTTTTCCCCAACGGAGTTACGGAAACGATACATGCCAGAAATTAAAAAACCCGCTGACAAACCAATTAAAGCCCCCAAAGCCAAACAGGAGAATACCGCCCCGGCCCCGACTTCGGATCCCGCTCTGGCCCCGCCCCCCCCTCCCGCTCCCGCTCCGGCCGCTGAAGATGCCGCCAGCCTCCCGAAAAGCCCAACGGCGACCGGGCGGGCAACTGCAACCGCATCAATGACCGGACCGCTGGTGCATCAAATTCGCGTGCCGGATGTGCTGGCCATCCTTCCCGTGCGCGATGCCGTGGCGTTTCCTGGTGCCGTTATTCCCCTTGCCATCGGACGCGATAAAAGCCGCCGCCTGCTGGACGATATTATGCCGGCCGATAAAATTGTCGGCGTTCTGACTCAAATTCACGACGCGGACGAAAATCCGTCGCCATCCGAACTTCACCGCGTGGGCACGATGGCCATTGTGCTTAAAATGCTGCGCATGGGCGAAGGCCAGCAGAGCATTGTCGTGCATGGACTTATCCGGTTTAAGGTTATTGAATTCATAGCTGAAGAGCCTTATTTAAAGGCGAAAATTGAATCGCTGCCGGACATCGTTCCGGCACCAAGCCCGGAATTTGATCTGCTGGTTCAGACGGTCCGTCAGGCGGCCAAACGCATGATCGAATTATCGCCGAACATTCCGGATGAAGCCGCCGGACTGCTTAACGACATTGACACACCCGGCACGCTGGCCGACTTTCTGGCTTCCAACCTTCAGGAATCCGCTGCGGAAAAGCAAGCGATTCTTGAGGAGCTGGATGTGGGCGTGCGGCTTAGACTCGTGCGCGAAAAATTGGCGACGCGCATCGAAATTCTGGAACTGGAGGAAAATATCCAGACCCAGGTGCGGTCAAGTATTGATAAAAGCCAGCGTAATTATTTCCTTCAGGAACAGCTTAAAGCCATTCAAAAGGAACTCGGCCTGGATGAAGGTCAGACCCAGGAACTCGCCGACCTTAAAGCTCGGCTGGAAAAGGCCGGTCTTCCGCAGGGAGTAAAAAAAGAGACCGACCGTGAATTGGCCCGCCTCGCGGCCATTCCGCAGGCGTCGCCGGAATATGGCGTAATCCGGGGATTTCTGGAAACCGTGGCCGAGTTGCCATGGAATACCTCCACCAGCGACGACCTGGACATCGCACGTGCCCGGCGAATTCTGGACCGCGACCACCACGATTTACAGAAAATTAAAAAGCGGATTCTGGAATTCCTTTCCGTTCGCAAACTGAATCCCGCCGGGCGCGGTCCGATTCTCTGCTTCCTTGGGCCGCCGGGCGTGGGTAAGACCAGTCTGGGCAAGTCCATCGCGCAGTCTTTGGGCCGAAAATTTATCCGCATGAGCCTTGGAGGCGTGCGTGATGAAGCCGATATTCGCGGCCATCGGCGGACCTATGTAGGTGCCATGCCGGGTCGCATTATTCAGGAATTGCGAAAAGCGGGTTCCAATAATCCGGTCATGATGCTGGATGAAATAGACAAGCTGGGCGCTGATTTTCGGGGCGATCCGGCCTCCGCCCTGCTGGAAGTGCTGGACCCGGAACAAAACAACAGCTTCCAGGACCATTATCTGGGTGTTCCGTTTGATTTAAGCCGCATCATTTTCATCTGTACCGCCAACTACATGGAAACGGTGCCTCCGGCCCTGCGCGACCGCATGGAAATTATTGAAATTCCGGGTTACACCCGCCATGATAAACTGCTGATCGCCAGAAAATATCTGCTGCCGCGGCAGTTGGCTGAAAATGGCATCACGGGCAAAAATTGCGACATTCCCGCCGCTACCATCGGCAAGCTGATCGACCATTACACGCGCGAAGCGGGCGTCCGCGGTCTGGAACGGGCGATCGGATCGGTGCTGCGCGGAGTGGCGGCTGAAATAGTCGGCAAACTGCCCGCCGCGGTGCTGGCACCACCGGAGAAAAAGTCCGCGCAAAGTCCGAGCGATCTGAAAGGATCGCCCGTTCCCGCCGGCTCCGCAGCGGCCAAAAAGGCCGCGGCCACCAGCGTAGGGGCACCCTCGCAAGGCAATGGCCAGGCGGACATGCGCCGGGCGCTGGCCGGCGTGCCGCGCGTGGTCGTTGGCCCGGAGGCTTTGGCGGCCCATCTGGGACCCATTGCATTTGAAAGTGAAGTTGCCCTGCGCACCGCCGTGCCTGGCGTGGCCACCGGCCTGGCTTACACACCCGCCGGCGGGGACATTTTATTTGTGGAAGCCACCCGCATGCCCGGAAAAGGCCGCCTGCGCCTGACCGGTCAGATCGGGGCGGTTATGCGGGAATCCGCGCAGACCGCTTTTTCACTGCTTAAAAACAATGCCGCGGGTTTGGGCTTAAACCCGGCGGCATTCGCCGCACTGGATGTGCATGTCCATGTGCCCGCGGGTGCCGTCCCCAAAGATGGCCCCTCCGCCGGCGTTGCCATGTATACCGCGCTGGCTTCACTATTTCTGAATCGGCCCGTGCGGCCGGATGTCGCGATGACCGGCGAAATAACGCTTCGCGGTCTGGTGCTGCCCATCGGCGGCGTAAAGGAAAAAGTAATCGCGGCCCAGCACGCCGGCATCAAAACAATTTTGCTGCCCCGCCGCAACGAAAAAAATCTGGATGATGTTAAACATCTCCTCGGCCGGAAAGTTCGTTTTGTATTCGCCGATTCCGTGGAGGACGTTCTTAAATGCGCGCTTGGACCGGCTAAAGCGGCGGAGCCTGCGGTGCCCCCGGCCGCCCCCACGCGCCGGTCGATTGCGGCAAAGGCCGCAAAATGAACGCGATTCAGCCGACGGTTGTTCAAAACAATGGCCTTGCGGTTATGGATGCCGGGGTTCTGGAATACCGCGCCGCATGGGATTACCAGCTTGCCGTGCATGACGAAGTCCTGGCCGGGCAGTATCCCAACGGTGCCGTGATTCTGCTGGAACACCCGGCGGTTATCACCATGGGTCGCCATCCAGGTTCGGATGCCCATCTGCTGGCGGATGCCGCACAACTCGCGGCCCGCGGGGTGGATGTGGTTTCAACCGATCGCGGTGGCGATATTACCTTTCACGGTCCGGGCCAGCTTGTCGCCTACCCGATTATTCCGCTGAACACATATAACTTGCGCATTCATGACTACATTCGTCTACTTGAACGCGCCGTCATTGGTGCCCTTGCCGGGTTTTCCGTTGCGGCACACCGCCAGCAGGGTGCCACCGGCGTTTGGGTCCACTCCCGGCGGCTTGCGCCCGGTCAAACCGCAAAAATCTGCGCCCTGGGCATTAAACTCCGCCGGTGGGTTTCTTTGCATGGCATCGCCCTGAATGTGACCACGGACCTGAGCTTTTTTGATCTGATAAATCCGTGCGGTCTCGGTCGGCCGGTCACTTCACTGGCTGTGGAAATTGATGCGCCGCCATCCATGGCCGCGGTAAAGGCGGCACTGGCCCGGCAGCTTGGTGACGAGCTTCGGGAGAGCCGCCGCGGGTAAACTTTTCAATGTGCAATAAGCGGTCGGCTTATCAGTGGGCCGCGGGCATAGGCGTTAACTTATGGACTGGTACGAAATAACTTCCCGAAAAAAGTCAATTAAAACGTGACATGAAAATCCGCCGGCATTCGCTGTTGTCTTAATGGAACGACAGGGCCGCGCCGGTCCAAACCTGAATCGAGAAGTTATTTCGGACCCGTTCCTAAGGACGAACTATCGATTACATTTATGCGCTGCCCATGGCAATGGACCCCTGCGTATCCGCGTTATTCGCGAAATCCGCGGTTTTATACCGTGACACAGGCGGCCGCGCCGAGATCGATCGCCGGCGCGTAACAGTTTAATTGGCTTGGTTTTACCTGCCGCGAGCCTTGCTTCCGGCGAGGGTCTTTTGACGAACCGCTGATTTCGCTGATAAC
>JAJZEY010000358.1 GCA_021805585.1 Planctomycetota bacterium | reverse complement strand
ATCAGGGTACCGCCCGAGATTGTGGCCGTTCAGCCACATATATCCGCCGCCGCAATATCCCCACGCCGCGCGCAACACCGGATGCTCGCCATGTCTGTAGCCGGGAAAGGAAAAAGTGGTGCGGTAGTAGCAGGGGACATCCGCGGCGTGTGAGAAGGCGTGCCAGTGTGAACCGGTATCCACGCGCCCGCCATGCATGCGCCAGGCGGTTAACAGTCCCCTGTCTTTCAGGGCTGATTTAAATTGGTAGTGTTCAAAACCTGCCGATGGGAATGCGGCCAATGGTTTTCCGGCAGTGGGTATCAGCACACTGAGAACATTGCCGGATTGGCGATGCCAGAATTGTGCCGGCCGGCTGCCGGATTGGTTCTTAGAGCGGATTATTGCCAGGCGAACGGAATTAAATACCACCATGGATCCACGTGGCAGATTGTTCCATCGCAGCACCAGATGATCGGCAGTCATTGCCGGCAGAGCCACGCGAAACCAGAGCGATCCCTTGCCGGCAGGGATTAAGCCCGGTGTTTTTGGCAGCGGTTTAAATTTTGCCATATCACCACGATCTTCAATGACCTGCATCATGGTGTTAATGCGTGGTGCCAGCATTTGACGGTAGGTCCAGGCGGTAATGCCGCCAACTTTAATGGTTTCAAGTGACGTGGTGAAGTGCATCAGCCGCACCGGACCCCATAATCCCTTCTGGGCAATAAGTGCAAACGGTCCGGAATAGGTCCAGTGTTTCCGCCGGCCGTCACAAACCGTCAAAATGGCAATGGTGTTGCTGCCGGCCCGCAAGTTGATCCTGGCGATATGACCGGAAATATCGGTTTGCAACTGGCCATTGGCGAATACTTCACCCCAATCCTTGATAAAATTGATTTTAAGTTCATAAGCGCCGGCAGTCGGGACCGTTATTTGTGTGCGATACCATTCATAAGAACCGGGATAGTTATCTGCGCCCATGGGCAGGGGGGTTGTAACCGCGAGCCACTTGTCGGCATTGAAACTGGCACGGGCGGGCGTATCCGCGAGTCGGATTTGCCACCGTCCCAAAACAGGAACGCGGAAATGCGGTGGTGTGGCGGCATTCGGCGGGGCGGTAAAGATCAGAGGCTTATTGGATGGACCGAATAATTCCGCATCACGCACCGGAGCATTTAATGGATCCACTGTTTGTAAAAGTAACCTGTGGTTCTGACGCAGCAGACGGCCGGCATACCGCGGGCCAAACACAATCACGCGTTTTCCCGCTTCGTGCAAAAACCAGGTACGGCGGGCCAGGCCACGACGCACGGTGAAGATTCGTAACGTCCGCTGATGTACACGCAGGGTGTAGATCTTTATTCCGTGCGCCGGGATATCGGTATGGAGCGTGTATTGATGGGTAAAAATTCCGGATTCACGGAATGCCGGTGATGCGATCACCGGGCCGGTTGCCTTTTGATTCAGGCGCAGAAGAATCGGTGAATGTGGCGGGCCATACGTAATGACGCTGGTAACGCTTCCCTGATGCACGATTCGCAGAATTCGCGCACAGCCATGCTGCAGAATGAAATATCGATTCAATGAAAATTTGCTCACCATCGGAAAGAGATGTTGCGGTGCAATAACCATGGGACAGCCGTCGGGAGGTGTGCAGATGACCGGGCGCATGGTGAGATTTTGGAAGAAATCAATTCGCCCATACGGACTTACGCGGCAGAATGAGCGCATACCCGGCGGCAAGTGGGATACATACAAACCCACATTCATACTGGCTTCGAGAATCTTCTGAAACGAGCGGGCAAAATCGTTGGTGAATTTGTAATGGTAGTAAAGCGGTCGCAGGTCTCCGCCCTGGCCGATGGGAGCGGCAAAATCGTAACTGGCTTTATTGATGTTGTCATAGAAATGAGATGGTGTGGTGCCACCCACAGCCAGATACACATCATAACCGTTGCCGCCGTAGCCAATGACATGCCATGGCGCTTGATAAGTTAATACATGTTGTCCGGCCGCGCGATGGCGATAATCGGTATACCATCCGCACCACATCTCCGTGGTGTACCAGGGACTGGTGCGGCCCTGCGTAACCCATGGCCCCACACCTGCCGGGCTGGCTCCGTGGTGTTGGCCGCTGAAGAACATTGGCACATCAATACCCAGCGTAAGGGCTTTGTGATACAGATATTGGTAATACCGATTGGGCAGAACCGCACCCCAGCCGGCGGCGTCTTCATTTTCCAGTTGAACCATAATCACCGGTCCACCGTGGTTAATTTCATTGGCGGCAACAATGGGCAGGAGTTTGTTGAAATATGCGCCAACGGCGTGAAGAAATGGCGGATCGCTTTGTCGGATGTTCAAACCGGGAATGAATTTGAGCCAGATCGGCAGGCCGCCGCTGTTCCATTCTCCGTCGCTGTAGGGACCAACCCGTAAAACCGCATAGAATCCCATTTTCTTAACCAGATGAAGAAAAGCCGCAAGATTTCTCCGGCCATGAAAATTAAATTGCCCTTCACGCGGTTCCTGGTAGCTCCAGAAAATGTAGGTTTGTACGCAGTTAAAACCGTCACGTTTCATTTTCAGCAGGCGATTTTTCCACAGCGCACGCGGCACCCGCTGATAATGCATGGAGCCGGACGCCAGAAATACCCGTTTGCCGTTGATCATGAAACCGCGCCCATCAAAATTGATAAACTTGTCAGCATTGGGCTGCGGGGGAAAAAAAGAAGCATTTGTCCGGTGAAGCGGCGCGAGCATGAAGCCCAAAAATGCGACCATGGCACTGAGACGGTATAAAAGTGGACAAATCTCTGTAAACGATATTTTGATTGATTGTCGCGTCATGGCAGTAATAAACCCTTGTGTTGACTGATCGTTCAGGTGCCGCAAAACCAGACGATTATTTCAGGCCGGCTGGTGGCGTCGGGGCTTGCGTTTCCAGCATCATATCATCAAAAGCCTGCCGATCCGGTGGCAGCCAAATGCATAATTTCCATCGCCATTGTGCCAGCAGTACCGGCGGATATCCGTGTGCCTGCGCATAACGGTATGCCATAATACGATCCGGCCATTGCCGATAGATATCGGCTTTGCTGTACGCGTTGCGTTGATTCAGCAGGTGCCACAGCACATTGGCGGCACTCCTGGCGACGGTGGCATTCAGAACCGGTGTGGGTGGTCGGTATGTGCTTGGCGGCAAACCGTTGGTGTTGGTATAGCCATTATTGTTTGCCGGCGCGTTAAGTGGATCAAGAAACATTCCAGCAACGGCCATATTCAAGCTGCCATTACGGGCCAATCGCACGGGAAAAATCCCCGGCCCCTTAAGTAAAAATGTGGTGTACATGCCACCCCAGAACTGTTTAATTCGACTTTGTGCCAGCGGGCGGTCTGTTTGCCATGCAAGAGCCGGCGGAAGCCCCCGGGCAAACACCTGGACAACATAATCACGGACCATATTGAAGCCGGATTCGCCGTCCTTATTGTGGAAATAAAAGGACAGGCGATACAGCCCCTTGGGAATAGTCACCGCCAGCCACATATCCGGACCTTGAAAGAACCGGGGATAATCCTGGCCGTCGTCATTCCACTCACCTTCAACGCGCTGGCCCATGTCGGGATCATAAAGTGTGCGGCGCGATTGAGAATGATACCGCGCCACATAATATCGCATGTCGCCGGATTGCAGCATGTGCGGCGACGCTTCCTGTTGGATCCGGGCGTAGCCTGATGTACCGAAGAACTGATCCTGTCCGGTCTGGAAATTCGGGCCGCCATCGCACAACTTGGCATACGCCACGCCGTAATGACCCAGCCAGTCTCCCTCGGTGCGCCAATCCGCACCCAGGCTGGCGGCTTGCAGCGCAGGGCCCTGCCCGGCTTTCACCGCTGCTATCATGCGTTTGAGAGCGGCGGTCGTGGGAGCACGGGCCCCGGCTGGAAGC
>JAJZEY010000429.1 GCA_021805585.1 Planctomycetota bacterium | reverse complement strand
CGCGGCCTTGTCTTGCACCAACATTCGGGCCGCCAGCGTGTTGGGCATCACCTTCAAAAGCAAGCGACGGGCAAACCGCCTTTCAGCAAGCGCGGGTAAACGCGGCGGGCTGTTGGAAATGGCCCAAAGAGTACTGCTGATATTTGCGTTGGTTGGATGCACACGGGCCAGCTTTTCAAATTCGCGCAAAATAGCCAGCACCTCTTTTTCATGATGCCAGACCAGATACAAATGATAAAGAAGAAGCGCAACCCGTCCATTCGTCGCTTTGGCGGGATTGGCCGAATGGGCATCCGCGTCCAGTTTCGCCTTGGCGTTGGCATCGCCGAGCACGCTTAATATCACAAGGTCTTCCCGCAGAAGGAAGTGGACATACGGCCGCTGTTGGGGAGAACTGATCTTAAGTAATCGCAGATTCAGTTTATAGGCTCGCAAGGTTATGGGAATGGCCTTGGCCGCGACCCGGCGTCGTGATGTGGCGGACCGCAGTGCCTGCTGCCCCGGTCCGAGTTGTCGCTGCAATTCATAATCAAGCATTCTTTTTTCGTGCCAGATTTTCCACCGCTCGGCCTGTCTTGCGGGCGAATTAGCCACGGGCTTAACGGCGGGCACCACAACAATGGTCCGCGGTTCAGCCGCTCCAGCGCGCCGATGACACATGATGAAAATCATCAGAACAACGGCAAACAAAACCCAGCCCCAACGTCCAGGCTGATGCCGCAAGACGCGCCCGACCGCCAATTTTTTATTCGTATTTTCCATAAACGAAAGGTGTAACGCGCCAAATTTGGTGCGTCAACCGCACAGCAAGGATAATAGTTAACGCGACGGGCCGGCCTTTTTTCGGATTTTCGTGGCTGCCGGCCGCGCTGCCCCTTTTCCGCTTAGCGGTTGACCAGCCCGCCATTCAGTTTCCGGGGCGACTTCAGAGGCCTGCCTGTCGGCAAAAATGCGCTTCATGCGGGTCGACGAGGCGTACACCCGCCCCCCGGAATAGCGGATACCATAGCGGAAAGTAACATCGTGCCGGAATCCGCCGGTAATCCGCGCTATTTTACCGCATACACTTCAATTCCATTGACCTGCGCATTGTCGCGCTGCGACACAAATCGCAATTCAATTTGCCCCTTTCCATTGGCCTGCAAATGAAACCGGCGATTAACCGCCTTGAACCGCCCGCCAGCGGCGGCATAAATATCAAAGTCGTTGAGAATCGGAACGCCGTTGGCGAATACCGCAAAAAGCCGCTTGCGCGGTGCCCGCCAATAGCCCTCGGAAAAGTTCAATTCCAGAACATAATGGCCGTGCGGTTTCAAATGCGGCAGTCTGTACGCAAATTCGCCGTAACGATTGGACTGATACACGCTTTGCGGAATGGCCGGAAGGCCCTGTGCCGGCACAATGGGATGATTATCCGGCGCGTCATGCGCTGATTTTGTGTGATCACAATCCGCCAGAAAGCCATCTTCGGCCGGCCCGCCGCAATTAATAGCCAGGACCGGGTGGTCGGAAACCCGCCCACCAATGGACACCGCTCCCGCAGCCGGGTTTACGACCGCTATGGCGGACCACGCGGACTGCTTTTTTCCTTCCACAGCGGCTACACGATAGTAACAGGTCTGATGCGCCGCAATTCCGTTATCCGTATAACCGGCGGCCAACGCGGACAGTTTCCGTGAATGCACGCCGGTGCTAAAATCAGGCGACGTGGATCGCTGCAACACAAAGCCGCTTTCGTCAAAGGCGGTGTCCATCCACGATACATGAACGCTACCGTTACCAATCGCACGTGCGTGAACAGCGGTGGGAACGGCGAGTTTCCAGGCATACGCCTTAATCCAGTCTACCAGCATGGTCTGCGGATAGACCGCATTTCCAGTCGGTGCGCCGCCATACGCTCCCCCCTCGGCCACATTGAGAATAATATAAAATGGATGGTCAAACACCCAGCTTCCCTTGTTCTGATCCGCCGGGGTAAAAAGCGCATACACGTGACCATCGCAAAGGAACTCAATTTCCCGCGGACTCCACTGAACGGCAAATGTATGGTAATGCCGCCAGAATTCCTTTCCCGCAGGCAGGGAATAAGGGCCACCCGCGCCGGTGCCGGGACCGTGAATGGTACCCGTGACGATGCCGGGCCGATTGCCGGCGCTTTCCATGGTGTCAATTTCGCCGCACTGGGGCCAGCCGACTTTTGGAAAATTCGTCCCCAGAAGCCAGAATGCCGGCCATGATCCTGATCCGGCGCCATGCGGTCCGCCGGGGACTTTTATACGTGCCTCCACATATCCATATTTGACATGATACGCGGGGTTGGAAAACGTGGTGATGCGCGCGGAAAGAAACGCGCCCGGCTTGCCGGGATAAGGCACCACACGAATGGCCAGCGCTTTGCCGCTTTGGGCGTGCGGGTCCGCCACTACTCCCATGGTTTTGGCCGAGTCTATGTAATACGTGCCGCAATTGGGGTCCCAGCCGGTGTCATATTTCCATATTTTTTGCGATGGAAGCGAGCCGATCGGACCCGTGAAATTCAATTTAAACAGCAGCTTGCCATGCGGGCCTGGGGCCGCGGTGCAATTTCCCGCCGCCAGAATCAGCCCCATGGTCAACGCCCCCGCCGATACCACCAGTTTTCGCACATATTGACGCATACCGACTCCTGTGGTTTAGCAACGTTTTTTCCGCCGCGGCGGCCCGTGAACCGGGGAATTTAACCCGTGTAACTATTTGCCCGCGGCCATCCACCATACGAATTGCCGTCTTACCGGCCATTGGCCGGTCATTTGTATTCGATATTGTCCAGATAAAACGTAAACGGCTTGCCCGCGGCACCGGCTGAAAAGAAAAACCCGGTGACGATGCGGGTCATATCTTTTCCCTTAAGTTTAATGGTGTATTTTTTCCATTTGGTCGTCAGGGTTATTTTTCTGGACCCCTTTGAAGAATCGCTGTAGGTTTTTCCAGCACCGATTACACCAAACCCAAAAGTCACCTTCAGGCCGGCGTGTTTGGCTTTTGCCCGGAAGGAAAGCGTTTTGGCACCGGTCAGGTCGAAACCGCCCTGGGCATCACCCCAGTTGTTGGCCGGATTCTGCCATACAATGCCGCCCCAGCCGGTGCCGGAGGCATATTTAATCCGGATGCAGTTGGTGCCCTTGGGGGGATTGGCTGTGGTGCAATGCCCCTTGTAATGAATGTTACCCGTATCGCCCATCCAGCCGCTGGGAATGTAGCCGGAATTGCCGTTGCCGTCACTGTAAATCACCAGTGGCAATGCCGCTTTGGTTGCACCGGAAGGCGCGGCATCCGCCGCAATGGCCGCCCGATGGTTGCCCATGGCACAAAGCGCCGCCGCCAGCAGAACCAGCGCCCAAAGGCCGCCACATAGTCGATTGGAAATTCTACTCAACATGATTGCATCCTTCTACAAGTGATTTCATGATCCGATCATTCAACGTACCTGATGGGGCATATTCCGCGGCTTTACTGATACTTAATATTGGACAGATAAAAGGCAAATGGGGAACCATTCGCTCCACCGGTCCAGTAAAACCCGGTAATAACGCGGGACAAATTCTTACCTTTCAGGTCAAGGGAATATTTTTTCCAGTGCGCGCCCAGTGTGACTTTGCGGGATACATGAACCGTATCATGGTAAGGCTGGTCCGAACCGATTAGCCCGACGCCGAACGTCACTGTTTCACCGCCGACTTTTCCCCGTGCCCAGAAGCTTAGCGTTTTGGCCTTCTTCAAATTCAACCCGCCATAGGTTTTACCCCAGTCGTTGGCGGGATCCTGCCAGGCGATGCCGCCCCATCCGTTGGATTGTTTGAATGAAATCTTCACACAGGATTTACCCGAATGCGGATCCGTCGGGCAATTGCCGTTATAGCCAATAGCCGAATAATCGCCCATCCAGCCGGCCGGAACGAAC
>JAJZEY010000287.1 GCA_021805585.1 Planctomycetota bacterium | reverse complement strand
TTTCGTCTCGGGTTGCTTTCCACCCTGCCTCGCGGCAACGCGGTTACCTTCGACTACGGACCGGAACATCGGCCCGGAGGGAACTTACATCCCCCTGACTCAATACACTCTCCATCGCACGCGGACCGTCCGCGGGCCGGGAAATAATACGGCCGGCAAACGGATCGGACAGCTCCGGTCGTACGGAATGGATGGCGACAATCTGAAAGCCGTCGTCGGACTCGGCCCGCACGACATCAATAACAGCGAAATAATCCACCGAAAAAAAACGCCCCGCGAATGTTCGAGCGATCTGTTCTTCATCCACGCCGGAACTTGCTTCCTGCTGCGCCAGTGTCAGTTCGTCCAGCAGACTTTCGTACGCGGTACGCACCTGACGGGTGCGTATCTGTTCAAGGGCTTTGCCCAATAGCCGGCCCAACACCGTCAGCATGTCCCGCATGCCGGAAAAAAAATTCCGGCTGGCGGCTGTAAAGTGATAAAACCCCCTCCATGCCCCGAACGCCCAACAGCGGAACCGATACCGAGCACCGCCATCCGAATTCGAGTTTTTGCCACGGGGCCATTACCGGTTCCAGCAGCCAGTCGGCGACAATCACCGTGGTTTTGGATTTCCAGCAGCGGGCGGCCGGGCCTTGGGGAACTGAATCGCCCACGACACCAATCTTCGCCAACCGCATATATTCGGCGGCACCAGGACCGGCGCATTCGTCCGGATTTAAATTGCCGTTGGCATCGGGACGGCCGACCCAGGCGATGTCGGCACCCCAGGATTCTGTCAGGATACGCATCAATCCGCGGAGCATTTCTGTTTCAGTTTCAGCCGAAAGAAGCAGCTCACATAAATCCAGGATTTTGTGGTCATCCGCGCCGCGTGCGGCGGCCGCCAGGTGGGACAGGTCAGCGGAATTCGAATTCATAACCGCACCCTTGTGTCGCGGCCCTCGCTTATTGAGTCCGGATGAGATCGCGCAGCGCACGCGGACCTGTTATCCGTCAATCGCCATCCGCCATTTCCCGCCTCCGGCTCCCCTGCCTGTCCGTCATGATACCCGATCTACAATAAACAGCATTATAACGGGCCGCCACTGCCCGCAAAACATTGGCGCAAATAAATGCGGCCGGTCATGATGCGAGTTTTGACCGCACGGCATCATCGCCCAACCGGTGCAATCCGTATCGCTAAATATGGGAACCGCATGGCTGTGCGAACGCCACGCTATTGGACATGAAAAAGACAGCGATATCAGGCGGTATCCGACCGCAAAATCAAATGAATTCGTTTGAAAATTGGAGACGACCGGGATCGAACCGGCAACCCCTGCCTTGCAAAGGCAGTGCTCTCCCAATTGAGCTACGTCCCCTGTTGGTTCCGCTATTTTACTCTATTCCGGGCGGCAGGTAAAACGGCCCGCGGCGGTCAATCCTTCGGCAAACCGGCAATGACGGGGTGCCACAAGAAATTGCGCGCCGACGAGAGCGACCCGTCGCGGCGCGCCGTGAATCGCAACGCGTCTAAAAAGCCTCGATAACCCAAATAAAATTTTCCTGTATCTTGTTCAAACCTGATCGTCCTGTTATGGTATTGTTCGGTATCAGGAATCCACCGGGCAATGGCATCAATTGCATGGCCCTGCCTGCGGTCCTGCCGCAACAACATGCACGGACGATTGGCTTATCTATCGGGACGAAGACGAATATGATGACCTGGAAGCGGGCGGTTCTTCTGGCGGTGCGGCGGTATTGCCTGCGCAAAAAAAGCCGCCTTTTCCATCGCAAGGAATTATGGCAAGAGGAGATGTGGCAAATTATTGCGGACAGTCACGGCGGTGGTGCAACGCCAAAACAAACTTTCAGCCGCGTGCTGCAGGAATTGCGCGATGAGCACATTCTGGAATTCCTGCAAAGAGGCCAGTATTTACTTTTGGATTCTCCGGTCGATATTGCCTCCGAAGACCTTTCGGACAAAGCCCTCCGGTTGGCAATCGGGCAGTGCAAACTCGCCATACCTGATATCGCCGCAACCGATGTTCTGTCGCTTAAACGCCAGCGTCGGGGCCAGGAAAAAATCCGCGAAATGGCACTGGAATTCTATGAACATGCCTGCGCGTTTTGCGATGTACGCGATAAGGACATGCTGGTAGCCGCCCATATTTCCAGATGGGCGGATGATGTTCCCAACCGGGCCAACCTGCACAATGTGATCTGCATGTGCCGCGTGCACGATCCCCTGTTTGAATATGGCTATTTTGCGATGGATGATCGGTTTAATATTTTACGCCGACCGGCAAAAAGCACACTTATATCGTCAGTCCTTGCGAACCAGACACAATTTCGCCTGCCGCGTGATTTTATCCCATCTTCAAAGTTTCTGGCGAACCATCGCAAACGGACCGGATTTTCACGCGTTTGACGGGCCAAAACTCCCATATCCCGCCCCCGCCCGCAATTGGCTTCCGGCGATTCCAACGCGCCACACCCGGCCACTCTCCGGTTACGGTTCGCCAAGTTTGCGCGCCGCGGCAAGAAAGTTGTCGTAGTTGTTCCGCATTTCGGTCAGTGAATCGCCACCGAATTTTTCCACCAGCGCACGGGCAATTTCAAATGCCACCACATTTTCCACCACCACGCCGGCGGCGGAAACCGCGCATACATCAGATCGTTCGTAATCCGCTTTGCCGGCTTCCCGGGTGTTTAAGTCCACACTGGGCATTACCTTCTTCAGCAGCGTGCTGATTGGCTTCATGGCCGCCCGCACCACCACTGGCTGGCCGTTGGTCATGCCGCCTTCCAGGCCGCCGGCATTGTTGGTGGGCCGCGTGAAACCCAGGCACGGAGTGGACCGCAACGCCGGATCAAACAGAATCGGGTCATGCACTTGCGAACCGGGCCGTTCCGCCGCGCGGAATCCCATGCCGATTTCCACACCCTTAATCGCCTGAATGCCCATGACTTCCGCGGCAATGCGGCTGTCGAGCTTCCAGTCCCAGTGGGTACAACTGCCCAAGCCAATCGGGCAGCCGTACACACGGGTTTCCACAATTCCGCCAAGGGTGTCGCCTTCAATTTTGGCGTTTTTTATGGCTTCAATCATGCGGGCCGAGGCGGCGGCATCCGGGCAGTAAACTTCGCTTCCCAAAGTCGCCTCGCGAAGGTCCCGCGGCCGGATGTTTTCCGCAACGTCGGCGGCAATGCCGGCTATCCGCACCACAAAGCCCACGACATCAATTTGAAATTGATTCAACAGGCAGCGGCTAATCGCTCCCACGGCCACACGATTGGCCGTTTCCCGGGCACTGGCACGCTCCAAGGTTTCGCGGCAATCGGTGGTCAGCCATTTGGTGGCACCGGCCAGGTCGGCATGACCGGGACGCGGCTTGACCAGCGCGGGGGTTTCATCCAGGCGGCTGTCCTTATTGGCAATTTGCACCACCAACGGCGAGCCAATCGCCTTGCCGCGCCGCACGCCGGAAAGAAAAGTCACCGAGTCCGTTTCAATGCGCTGTCGCCCGCCACGGCCATAGCCCCCCTGCCTGCGACGTAGTTCACTGTTAATAAAATCAACATCCAGCGGCATGCCCGCGGGCAGCCCTTCAATAATGCTGATCAGGGCAGGTCCATGAGATTCACCAGCGGTACGATAAGTTAAAGTTGCCATAGACCCGGTATTTTACACGGCATCGGAAATTTCGCTATCGCCCGGCCTGATTCATCCTGGTGCGATGGGGATCTAACCTTTGGCACCGGGCGGATGGCGTTTGGGAAAATGTTCAAAAGACATGATGGATTTCATACGCTTAAAGGCCCGTTTGATCCGCCACTGCGGACGGTATTACTTTATTACGGGCGGACGCCTGTGGCACACGAAGCGGACAAGACGCCCGCCCCCAAAGACTGCAGAGCGAGATCCCGCCCCCCAAAACACCTCCGTCAGTACCTCGGCGCA
>JAJZEY010000309.1 GCA_021805585.1 Planctomycetota bacterium | reverse complement strand
TTTTGTGCCTATCAGCAGTCCGGGCCACCCGTTGTTATGAGGTGTCGGCATTGTGGCCTTGGCACTTGTCGGGCGAGACGCCCGACCCCCAAAAGACTGGGGGGCGGGCGTCTCGCCCGCTTCGTCGTCGCTGCAAGGAAAACGACCTGCAGGAAAGTTTTCGCGCCGGATACCCATCTATCTTTGCGATATTTTCCATTCCCGATAAAAACGGGCACACCCATTCCCGGGCACCAAAGCGCGACGGGTTGTAACTGCGGGGGGAAATGACAATAATAGTGAAAGGGGCACAATGGGGCGATTCGGATTGCTCCGGCCAGCCGATTTAAAAGGGGTTTCATGATGAAGCCGAAATCAATTATTGTGGCACTGGTTATGTTGCCTGTCATGCTGGGCCTTAACGGGTGCATTCACACGCATAGCGACGTGGTCATTTCACAACCCAAACCGCTTCAGGTGGATGTCAATCTCAATGGCAAGCTAACGTTGGTTATTCAGGACGCCCGCAACGATATGCAATACATAGCCGGCGCACCGCCCGCCGGGCCGTCCACCGCCCCCGCCGGGGTTGCCACCGTTCCGGCCACACTGCCCACCGCCGCGCCGCAAGCCGCACCGACCACGACCCCGGCCGCCACGAAGCCGAGTTCGCTGCGTATGCCAAATGCAGCCGACCGCGTCGTTATTTTTGCCGATGATATTCCACCCGCCCAGATGACCACCAAACAGCAGGTGCTGGCCGAGCTGCGCGAAGATTATCCACATCTGCGTGTACTGCTTATAAAGCACCTTATTGGCGAAGCCCACACCGGCTATGTGGAAGCCCGCGGAGCGCTGACGGCTAAACAGAAGAAATTAATCCACGAAGACAATGCCTATCGCCAACGGCTGTATCAGATTGTCGGCAAATCCACCGGGCAATCCGTGGCCACGGTCGGCCTGATTTATTTCCAGGTCCGCCTACGTTACCTGCCCGATGGCGTATGGGTACAGCAGTTGAATAATTCCACCGGCCAATGGGTATGGATCAAGTGGGTCCGATAGTCAATTCAGCGAACCCGGGATAGGTCGCAATCATCGCCCCCTGCAACGGTAAATCACGTCAGACCGCATATCCGGCGGGCTGGGGTCCGGGGTCGGGGGTCCGTGCCCTGTTTCGCCCGTTTGACCGTGGCCCGGCCTATGGGATAAAGTGTATGGCTCAAACGATTTGGTCCGAATCGTTTTGGGGGATGGTGTAACGGTAGCACAGCAGATTTTGGTTCTGCTTGTTCTGGTTCGAATCCAGATCCCCCAGTTTTTCCAGCTTTTTTCAGTTTTTTCCAGCTTTTCAATTTCTCTGTTTTGCGTTGCCTTACCCAGCGTCCGCAAAAATCCGCTATTTTTTGGCCTGCCACCGTGGCCCGCCTATGATGCCATGATGAATTATTCGCAAACTCCAGCAACAGGACCGCAGCTATGATCACTTGTTTTGATATTGCGGTCGTCGGTGGTGGACCCGCCGGCGCGGCCGCCGCCGCCATGCTGGCACGCGGCGGATTGCGCGTGGTCCTTTTTGAGCAAAAGCTGTTCCCACGGCAAAAAGTCTGCGGCGAATTCGTTTCCACAGGTGCGCGTCCCGTGCTTAAGCGATTGGAAATCCTGCAAGCTTTTGATGCCATGGCCGGACCACCCCTGCGGCGAATGGTCGCATTTCCCGCGGCGGGCCACGCGCTGGAATGTGGATTGCCGGCCGATGGCGGCGGAAATTTTCCGCGTGCTTTGTCACGCGATCGGTTTGATCAACTTATCCTGACAGCCGCACGGGACAGCGGCGTGGAGGTTATACAACCGGCCCACGTTGAAGGCATTCAACGCGCCAAAGATCACGGCCTTTCACTGACGCTGCATAATGCAACCCAATATCATGCGAAAGTTATTGTTGTGGCCGATGGGAAACCGGTCGGCCAACAGCCGCCGATCGCAGTGCCTGCGGCGGAACTTCGCAGAGACAGGGACGATTCAGGGCGACCGCCGCCCTCCGGCTTTCTGGGGTTTAAGGCGCATTTTTCCAATTGCGATCTGCCGGATGATGTGACGGTGATTGCCGGTGCAGGCGGAATTTACGCCGGTCTCCTGCGCACCAGCGATGCGATTGAACCGTGCGACGCACCGGGCGGCGCACCGACGAAAACCTATAATGTTGCGTTTGCCGCGCACCAGAGCCTGCTGGAACGGTTCCGCGGTGCGGACGACTTATTGAATTATCTGCTTGCGGAAAATCGTGGGCTTTGGCGCATCATGCGGCGCGGCATTCGGAAGGGTAAATGGTACTCCTGCGGTCCCATGCGACCGGGTGTGCGGCGTTTGTATCATGAGGGCTGTTTTCATGCGGGCAATTCGGCCGGCGAAGTGCACGCCCTTATCGGCGAAGGAATGACCCTGGCCCTGCGCAGTGCCCGTCTGCTGGCCGATCAGCTTATAACCGGTGTGGCCCGCGGCCTGACGCCGGCGGCAATCGGCCCGATGTATGAACAGGCGTGGCACCAGGAATTCACCAGTCGGCTTGATGCGGGAAATCTGTTTTCCAACCTGCTGATGCGTCCCATTCTTGGAAGTCTGGCCGCCGACGCTTTGAATACATTTCCGGAAATACTAAATGCCGCCGTCGGGTATTCCGGCAAATCCGCCAACAGGGTGGCGTAAAGTCGGCAGGCACGCACCATTGCCGCGTCTTTATGCCAACGGCTGTCTGTGGCCATACGTTTGTTCGGCACTTTCCGGCGCGGGATTAAGAAATCGCACCGCGTTAATGATAATCCGCTGAATTTCCTTCTGATGATAGGTGGGATACGTTTCATGTCCGGGTCTAAAATAAAATATACCGCCCGCGCCGCGCCGATAAACCAATCCGCTGCGGAAAACTTCGCCCCCGGTAAAGGAACTGATCAGAACGGTTTGGTCCGGTTCGGGAACATCGAAATGTTCGCCGTACATTTCCTCACGCGGAATGATGATATGGTCGCTTAAGCCCGCAAGAATCGGATGCCCCGGAGCGGTAAACCATAATATTTCACGGTCGTTGGATTCGCGCCATTTAAGACTGCAAGAGGTGCCCATAAGCAAGTTAAATATTTTGGAATAATGGGCGGAATGAAGCACCAGCAACCCCATGCCCGCAAGCACCCGCTTGTGAACTTTGGCCACAATATCGTCCCGCACTTCATGATGCGCCTTGTGTCCCCACCAGGTCAGAACATCGGTATTGGCCAGAACTTCATCGGTCAGGCCGTGTTCCGGCTCGTCGAGTGTGGCGGTGCGAACCTGCATGTCACCGGCGGCGGTCAGGGCCGCGGCTAAAACCGCGTGCATGCCATCGGGATAAATGGCGCGTACTTCCGGGCTGGTTTTTTCATGCCGGTATTCATGCCATACGGTGACGCGAATTTTTTCAGCCATGGTAAATTCCTATTTATGACACAACCTTTAAAAATCTAAAGAGCCATAAAACAGTATCTGGTTGCGTGCGAATTCACAACTGCCAAATCGAGTGCCCCACCTGAGGAAGCCACACTATTCTGTCGCAATCAGCCCATTTTCATAGAATCCCGGTATTCCGACGCCTCGCAAGATTCGCCCCATAAATGCCGTTTAATGCTTAAGTTGCGAATATATGAAACGTAAACGCAAAAAAAATAAAACAGATAGTACCTCAAAGCGCCCTTACCGCGATATAATACTTGTGAGGCTCAAGGTTGGTCCGAAAACCATGTGAGCCGCTTGGTGTGAACAGTGTGAGGTGCTTTATGACCAGATTTTTCAAATCACCCGTCAACTTACTTGCCCCCACGGGAGCCGCCCATAAACGATTTACGGCATTGGCGGCCTTGGCCATTGGCGCGGCGATTGCAATAGCGCCTGCATCCGCCCAGGTACAGGTGCAGCAGGGACAGGCACTTGATGCCTGCAATCCAGTC